>DAHVRS010000057.1 GCA_027322375.1 Brachybacterium sp.
CCGACCGGTCGCCGTGCACGATACGGGGTCCGCTCGGCGCAGTGCCGCCGCGTACTCCCCCTCCCCCGTCGGCCGCGACGCGGTCGGTGCGCGACCAGCGCGCCAACCCGTCGGCCGCGACGTCCCCGAGATCAGGTGCGGATCACGTGGTCCAGGAAGTTCTGCACGTCCGCGATCGGGTCGGCGGTGGGAGCGGTCTGCAGCTCCGCCACGGTGTGCTCGCGCACCGTCAGGCTCAGCAGCAGCGAGAACAGGAGGCGCGCGACGATCCGCGGCTGCACCCCGTCCACCAGGTGCCCGTTCTCGCCGAGACCCGTGAACACGCGCTCGAGGATGTGCTCATGCACCAGGCGCAGCCGCGCGATCCGGAAGCGTCCCGGGTGATCCGGGTTCACGACCTCGGCCGAGAGCGTGGACAGCAGCGCCATCGAGTGCTCGCGCGGATCCCACGGACCGGTCAGCGCCGCGCGCAGCGACTGCGGGGAGTCCGTGAGAGCGTCCACCGAGTCCAGCAGCCCCTGTGCATGCGCCTCGAGCCGGTCGATCACCGCCCCGAGGAGCACTTCCTTCGAGGAGAAGTGGTGGAGCATGCCCGGATGCGAGATGCCCACCCTGCGGGAGATGTCGCGCAGGCTCGCGCCGTGATAGCCGCGCTCGGCGAACAGGGCCGAGGCCGCGTCCAGGATCGCCTCGCTGCGCGCGCTGCCAGCCGGAGTCGTCCCGTCCGCCGCACCCTCGATCCCCTCGCAGCGTCCGGCGTCGCTCGCCTCGCCGCCGAGGGCGCGGTCCAGCTCGCCCTGCGGCGTCGAGATCGAGTCGAGGGTGCGCAGGACCTGCGCGAGCGGGTCGAGCTGCGCCGTGCCGGCGACACTCGCTGCGCCCTCCTCCCCTGCGCGATCGGAGAACACCGTCGCGAGCGGCGACGGACCGGTCGACGTCCCCGAGGGACCGGCAGGGGCGGTGAAGGGCATCGACGGTCCTCCTGTCGGACGGTCAGCGGGCGGCGATCAGCTCCGCGATCTGGATGGCGTTGAGGGCAGCGCCCTTGCGGAGATTATCGGCCACCGCGAACAGGATCAGGCCCCGTCCCTCAGGAACGGAGGCGTCTTGACGGATGCGCCCCACGAATGTCCCGTCGCGGCCGGCCGCCTCGAGCGGGTTCGGCAGGTCCACGACGGTCACGCCCGGTGCCGCCTCGAGCAGCTCACGCGCCCGCTCCGCGGAGAGGGGATTCTCGAACTCGGCATGGATCGCGAGCGCGTGACCGCTCATCACGGGGACGCGCACGCAGGTGCCGGCGACCGCCAGGTCGGGCAGGCCCAGGATCTTGCGGGACTCGTTGCGGAGCTTCTGCTCCTCGTCCGTCTCGCCGGTGCCGTCGTCGACCAGGCTGCCCGCGAGGGCGACCACGTTGAACGCGATCGGCTTCTGGTAGACGCCCGGCTCGCCGAGGTCCACGGCCGAGCCGTCGATCGCGAGCTCCTCCACAGAATCGACGCCCTTGCGCACCTGACCTGCGAGTTCAGCGACGCCTGCGACACCCGAGCCCGACACGGCCTGGTAGGTCGCGACCTTCAGACGGGTCAGGCCCGCCTCGTCGTGGAGCACCTTCAGGCTGGGCATCGCGGCCATCGTGGTGCAGTTCGGGTTCGCGATGATGCCCTTGGGCGGGTTCGCGAGCGCCTCCGGGTTCACCTCGGAGACCACCAGCGGCACCTCATCATCACGGCGCCATGCGGAGGAGTTGTCGACCACGACAGCGCCCGCCTCGACGAAACGGGGCGCGAGCGCGGACGAGGTCGAGCCGCCCGCGGAGAAGATCGCGATGTCCACGCGCTTCCCCTCCGAGGTGATGTCGGCGCTGGCCGCATCCTCGACCACGAGGTCCATCCCCGCGTAGGAGACGGTGCTGCCGGCGCTGCGCGCGGACGCGAAAACGCGGATCGCGGAATGTGCGACCGCACGGTCGGCGAGCAGGGCGAGCATCACACGACCCACCTGGCCGGTCGCGCCGACGAGGCCGATGACCGGGCCGTCGGCCGCGTAGCCGGGGGTGGCGGTGAAGTCGGGCCGGGTGCTGCTGGGCTGGGTGCTGGGGCTGGTGCTCATCGTCCGGTCCCTCCGTAGACCACGGCCTCGGTCTGGTCGGCGTCGAGGCCGAACGCCGTGTGGATCACGCGCACCGCGTCGTCGAGCCGAGCTTCCTCGGTGACGACAGAGATGCGGATCTCCGAGGTGGAGATCATGTCGATGTTGATGCCCGCCTCGCCGAGCGAGCGGAACAGGGTCGCCGAGACGCCCGGGTGCGAGCGCATCCCGGCACCGACGATGCTGACCTTGCCGATCTGGTCGTTGTAACGGACCTCGGTGAAGCCGATCTCGTCCTTCGCAGCTTCGATCGCGGCGATCGCCGCCTTCGCGTCCGCCTCCGGCAGGGTCAGGGAGATCGCGACGGTGTCATCCACCGTCGAGGAGTTCTGCACGATCATGTCGATGTTCGCGCCGGTCGCGGCGACCACATCGAACAGCTTCGCGGCGCGTCCGGGCAGGTCAGGGACCTCGACCACGGTGATCTTGCCCTCGCTGCGGTCATGCGCGACGCCCGAGATGAGCGGCGCCTCGAGGCCCGGTGCTGCGATGTCGTCCATGGGGAGCTCCTTGCTCGGATCAGCGGCGTCGCGCGAGACGACGTCCGCGGTGCGGAGAGTGACAGTGGGGTCCAGGGGGATCTCGCGCTCGAGGTCGTCGGCCACGATCGTGCCCACCCGGCCGGAGTACGAGGAGCGCACGTGCAGCGGCACTCCGTAACGGCGCGCGTACTCCACGCTGCGCGCCATGAGGATCTTCGAGCCGTTCGCGGCCATCTCCAGCATCTCCTCGCTGGAGATCAGCGGCACACGGCGGGCCGACGGGGCGATCCGGGGATCCGCGGAGAACACACCGTCCACGTCCGAGTAGATCTCGCAGACGTCCGCCTCGAGCGCCGCCGCGAGAGCGACCGCGGTCGTGTCCGAGCCGCCACGGCCCAGCGTGGTGATGTCCTTCGTGCTCGCCGAGACGCCCTGGAAGCCGGCGACGATCGCGACCGCGCCCTGATCCAGCGCCTCCTCGACGCGGCCCGGGGTGACGCGCATGATGTGCGCCTTGCCGTGCGTCTCATCGGTGATCAGGCCCGCCTGCGAGCCGGTGTAGGCGCGGGCATCCACGCCCAGGCTGTTCAGCGCCATCGACAGCACCGCCATCGAGATGCGCTCACCAGCCGTGACCAGCATGTCCATCTCACGCGCCGGCGGGTTCTCGGTCACCTGCTCGGCCAGATCGATCAGCTCGTCCGTGGTGTCGCCCATCGCGGAGACCACGACGACAACTTTGTGCCCCGCCTCGGCGTACAGGGAGATCCGCTTCGCGACACGCTTGATGGAGTCGGCGTCAGCGACGGAGGAGCCTCCGAATTTCTGGACGACCAGGCTCATGGGCGGGTTCCTTTGACTCTCGAGGGCGATGCAGGAGTGCGCGGGTCTGCGAACATGCAGGTCTGCGGGAGTCCAGGTAGGCCGGAGCCCGCCGAGCACCGCGCGTTCCCGAGGCCCGAAGACGGGTCCCGGTGACGCCGCCGCGACACGCGGGACATTCTACGAAGCCGCCCCTCCCTGGCCTCCTGCCCCTCGGCATGCGAGACGAGGCCCCAGGTCAGAGCGGTTTCGCGGCGTGACCCGGGCAACATCCGGCCCGGCGGGGGCCGGTGATGCCACCCCCGCACCGTCGGCGGTACGCATCGCTCCGGCCATCCCTCCCTCCCGCTGGTCGAGCCCGCCGCGCCCTCCCGCTGGCCGAGCCTCGGCGAACGAGCAGTTATGTCGCGCTACGACCGATGCTCGGCCCCGCATCGGTCGCAGCGCGACAAAACTTTGCTGGCAGGCCCGGGCGCGGCGACGGCATCATCCGGGTGGCCCCTCCACAGGCGCCGCTCATCCACAGCAAAGTCCTGGCCGCACCGCTTCCCTGCACCCTCCCCTACGTTCCTGCTCATGAGAGCCACCTCGCTTCCGGCAGGCGCCCTCCTCTCTCGCGAGGAGTGGCTGAGGCGCGGGGTGTCAAGGAGCCGCCTCGCCGGACCTGAGCTCGTCAAGGTCTTCCGTGGCTTCTCCACTCCACGTGCTGCACCCGCCACGATCAACACGATGTGCGAAGTGCTCCAGCAGGAGATCCTCCCGGGCGCGGTCATCAGCCACACCACCGCCGCCGCCCTGATCGGCATCGCTCTCCCGTGGTGGGTGGATCGCGGGATCGGGACTCTTGCTGGCGCCACCTACGAGTGGGACGGTCGGCGGCACCTACCCAGCACCCTGCCAGCAGAGCCCGATGACGCGTCCACGTCTCTCGACACGACCACCCTCTCCGCGTCCTGGCAGAAGCAGGTCGAGTCAGGCCTTCCCCTCCTCGCCAGCAGCACCTTCGGCGCACCAGCGAAGCAGCGCAAGCTCATCACGCCACCGCGGCTGCACTGCCGGCTCACCTCCAATACCCGTCGCACGGCGGGGCCGAACGTCGTGGTGCATCGGATGACGAGTCGTGCCCACTTCCCCTCGAACGGGATCGAACTCTCTCACCCCTACGCCGTTCTGCTCGAGCTCGCCACCATGCTCGACCACGACGACCTCGTCATCGCCATCGACTCCCTGGTCTCGCGGACGCCGCCGATGGGCAGGACCAGCCTCGAGAAGATCTCCAAAGTCGCAGACATCTACGACGGGGCCTGGGGAGCGCCTGCGCTCCGGCGCGCAGTGAAGGATGCCCGCGCGAACACAGACTCCCCCGGCGAGACACGCACTCGCCTGCTTCTCCGCCGCGCAGGGTTCCCGGAGCCGGCCCTCAACCACCCTGTGGAGGATCCCGATTCCGACGGGACGCGCTATATCGATCTCGCCTATCCCGACCTGAAGATCGGCATCGAGTACGACGGCGACTACCACCGCCAGACCACCACCCAACGCCGCAAGGATCAGGCGCGGCTGGACTCCCTCGCCTCCATCGGCTGGAACATCCGCTCGCTCAACGCCGAGGACATCAAGAAGCCCGGCCGATTCCTCGAGGCACTCCGACGGACCTTCCTCACCGCGAGGGCCGACGCCCCGCCGAGCAGCAATTGGTCAGGACGCACCGAGAAGAGACTGGGCCGCTCGCTGCGCCCGCCAGAGGAGAGATCAGAAAAGGCGCGCACGAAGTATGGGACCCGTGCGACGCGCACCGCAACGTGAGCAGCGCACTGACAACAAGTTTTGTCGCGCTACGACCGATGCGCAGGTCGGCATCGGTCGTAGCGCGACAAAACTG
>DAHVRS010000058.1 GCA_027322375.1 Brachybacterium sp.
CTCGAACTGGCTGCGGAACCACGAGGCGGGGAAGCCCTCCTCGGGACCGGCGAGGTCCAGGCCCAGCACGCCGGAGTCCTTGCGCGCGATCGCGATGTCCACGAGATCCTCGCTGGGATCCAGATGGCGCAGGTAGCACAGCAGCTGGCCCACGATGATGCGCCGGCCTGCGGCCTCGGCCGCAGCGACGCCATCGTCGAGCCCGTCCTGCACAGCCTGCACCGCATCGTCGAGGCTCAGCCCGGCCTCGGTGTGCTGGTGCGGCGCCCAGCGGGTCTCCGCGTAGATGACCCCGTCCTCGACCATGTCCTCCACGAACTCGCGCGCGATCCGGCGCAGCTGAGGAGCCGTCTGCATCACCGCGACGGTGTGCTCGAAGGTGGAGAGATAGGCGGGCAGCGAGCCGGAGTCCGCGGCGGTGTGGAACCAGTCGGCGACCTGCGCGGCGTCCTCGCCCGGCGGGGTGAGCCCGGCCTCCCGGGACAGCTCGAGCACGGTCGCGGGCCGGACCCCGCCGTCGAGGTGGTCGTGGAGCGCCACCTTAGGCAGCGAGCGCACGAGGGCAGGCGTGAGGTCCATGGGAGCAGGATACGGGGGCCGATCCCTCACCCCGCGAGCTGCACCGTGAAATCCGGCTCGGTCAGCTCCCGGACCTCCTCCTCGGTGACGCCGGGGGCGAGCTGGGTGAGGACGAGCCCGCCCTTGGTGACGTCGTAGACGGCGAGCTCGGTGATGATGCGGCCCACCACGCCCACGCCGGTCAGCGGCAGGGAGCATTCGTGGACGATCTTGGGGGTGCCGTCCTTCGCAGTGTGCTGCATCATCACGACCACGCGGCGGGCGCCCGCGACGAGGTCCATCGCCCCGCCCATGCCCTTGACGAGCGTGCCGGGGATCTGCCAGTTGGCGATGTCGCCGGTGGCGGTGACCTGCATGGCGCCGAGGATCGCGGTTCCCATCTTCCCGCCGCGGATCATCGCGAAGCTGGTGGCGGAGTCGAAGATCGTCGCGCCGGGCAGCAGGGTGATGGTCTGCTTGCCGGCGTTGATGAGGTCGGGATCCTCCTCGCCCTCATACGGCCACGGCCCCATCCCCAGCACCCCATTCTCGGACTGCAGCGTGATGTCCACGCCTGGTGGGAGGTTGTTGGCGACCAGGGTGGGCATGCCGATGCCGAGGTTCACATAGTCGCCGTCGCGCAGCTCGGCCGCGGCGATCGCGGCCATCTCGTCACGGGCCCAGGCCATCTCAGGCCACCTCCTCGGTCTCAGAAGCGTCCGACCGTGGCCGGACGGTGCGCTGCTCGATGTCCTTCTGGGCGGTGGCCTGCATGAGGTGGTGCACGAACACGCTCGGGGTGTGGATGTCGTCGGGCTCGAGCTCTCCCGCTTCCACGATGTGCTCGGCCTCGGCGAAGGTGGTGCGCCCGCACATCGCGGCGACCGGGTTGAAGTTCCGGGCGGTGAGGCGGTAACGGAGGTTGCCGTTCGTGTCCGCGGTGTGGGCGTGGACGAGCGCGACGTCGGCCTCGATCGCACGCTCGAGCACGTAATGGCGGCCGTCGAACTCGGCGGTGGGCTTTCCCTCGGCGATCGGGGTGCCATAGCCGGTGGGGATGTAGAAGGCGGGGATGCCGGAGCCGCCGGCGCGCATCCGCGCGGCGAGAGTGCCCTGGGGGACGAACTCCACGTCGAGCTTCCCGTCGATGTACTGCTGCATAAAGTACTTGTTCTCGCCGACGTAGCTGGAGAGCACCTTGGTGATCTGCCCGTTCTCGAGCAGGATCCCCAGGCCCTTGCCGTCCACGCCGAGGTTGTTCGAGGCGACGGTCAGGCCCGTGACGCCGCTGTCGCGCACCAGCGTGATGAGGTCGGTGGGGATCCCGCACAGGCCGAAGCCGCCCACCGCGATGGTCATGCCGTCGCACAGCGTGGCGGCGAGCGCTGCGGCGGCGTCGTCCGAGAGCGTGGACATCGATGTCCCTCCTGTCGAGAGCCTCCTCCGAGCCCCGGCGGCGCCGATGTCGCGCGGTGGGAGGGGTGCCTCGAGCTTAGACCGCGCGGCCGGCGCCGCGGCGGGGGATCGGGGGAGTGCATACGGGCGATCGGCGCGGCTGATGGCGGCCGACGGCGCACGCCTCCAGGGCCGACGGGCGGGAATTGCGCGGCCGACGGGCGGGCACCTGCGAGCACGGGGCCGACGGGCCGGCTGCGCCG
>DAHVRS010000072.1 GCA_027322375.1 Brachybacterium sp.
CCCTTCCGCTCCAGCCTCCCCAGCCGCGAGAGCGCCACATCCGCCAGATGGAACCCATCCATGGGTACCAAGACGGCCCTCTCACCGAGCGCGCCGACCAGCGCCTCCGCGAGCGTGGACTTCCCCGCCCCCGGCGCGCCAGCGATCCCCAAGATCCGCCGCGACCCGGCCCGCAGCGCCTCATCGACCAGCGCTGTCGCCCGCACGACGGCCTCATCGACACCGATCATCGGAGGGCCACCTCGAGCACCTCGCCGCGCAGCGGCAGATGGATCAGGATCCTCGACGGCGCGAGCCCTGCGGCGGCCAGCGCCTGCGCATAGGTCGCCATCTGCCCCAGATACCGCTCGCGCACATGTCGCACCGGGTCGTCTCCCGGATACGTCTTGTGGTCCACGAGCACCACCTGTCCGTCGGGCAGGCGCAGGAGCGTGTCGATCCAGCCCTCCATCACCTGGTCGTCCTCGTTCCACCAGGTGATCGGCTGCTCGGTGAGCTCCTCCGCATCGGGCAGCTCCTCAGCGAGGAAGCCCGCCCACGCCTCGCCAGCCTCGATCAGCACCGACGGCTCGACAGCCCGAGCAACCGCCCACCGCTCGACCAGCCGGCCCGCCGCGGAGTGACGCTGCGTGTCATCGAGGTGCGCGAGCGGCAGCGCCAGATACGCATGAACCGCCTCCCCGACCCGCTCCCACTGCGGCCCGCCACCGTCGACGAGCCGTCGTCCGATCATCCGCGGCTCCGAGACCGACCCCGCCACCCCGTCGGCCCCGACCCCTGAGGCCCGGAAGCGGGCGGCGAGCTGTGTTGCGGTCTCCTGCTCCGGCCGGAGCGGGATGTCGGTCGCGGAGAGCGGATCCGCGACGGACTGCAGCGCCGTCGTGTCCTGCTCCATCAGCGCGTCGACGTTCACGCGGGTGACCCGGGCGGGCAGTGGAGCCTCCGCGCGGTCCACGTGGATCTCTTCGTCGTCCCAGGTCAGCAGCGGCGAGTCCCCGTCGATCAGGGCGTCCAGCTCGCTGCGCGGCCCGCCGATCGCGAGCACGGAGGTGCTCGCCGCGCGGGTGAGGGCCACGTACTGGAGCCGACCGGCCTCCTCGGTCTCGGACGTGGTCTTCCGCTGGGCGAAGTCGGAGTCGGCGAGTTGCTCAGCCGTCTCGGCGGGAACCGTCAGCTCGGGCCAGAACAGCAGTTCGCGACCTGCCAGGGGCGCGGTCACGTCGACCTCGTCGGGGGAGCGCACGAGCACTCCCCAGCTCTGGTCCCGCTGCTTCGCGTCCCGGACCAGATGGGTGACCACGTGCTCCCATTCGAGTCCCTTGGCGGAGTGGATGGTGCCAACCCACACCGCATCCGGCAGGCCGGACAGGTCCGGGCCGTCCTCCCAGGCGTCGAGCTCCGAGCGCAGCCCCGTGAGGGTGATGGGGGAGCCTTCAGCGCGTCGGCGCTCGGTCGTGTCCCGGGCGAGGGCACGCAGCGCGTCGAGGGAACGGCGCCGCGAGGGCTGACCGCTCCAGCGCTTGATCCGCTGCGGCAGGTCGAGCGCATCGATCAGGGCGCTGATCATCTCCTCGGGGGTGTAGGCGATGCAGGCACGGCGCACGGCGTGGAGGCCGGTGAGGGTCCGGTCCTCCCACCAGCGCGCATACACCTCGCGGCGAGTCTCCCGGTCCGGGGCGGCCATGAGCTCCTCGAACCAGCTGCTGTGCGCCTCGTGGTCCTCGAGCAGCGTCACGAGCTCGGTGAGCGCGAGCGTGTCGGAGGCATCCAGGGTCACCGCGAGGGCGGCGCGGACCAGCTGCGCCTCCCGGGTGGACAGCAGCGAGTGGGCCGCGCCAGCGGTCGGCACGCCACGAGCCTGCAGCGCGGCGACCACGGCGTCCTTCTGCGTGTTGGTGCGCACCAGCACTGCCGTGGTGCCCGGTGTGAAGGCGCCCTCGTCGATCCGCTGCCGGATCTGCTCGGCGATCATCGCGGCGTGCTTCTCCGCGGAGACCACCCGGTTGTCGTCCTTCGTCGCCTGCCACACCTCGAGCACTCCGCCTGCGGCCTTCTGTCGCCGCAGCGCCGGGATCTCGAGGGTGATCTGCTCCTCGCCGGTGTCCTCGGGGTCGAACACCCGTGTGAACACCGCATTGGTGAGCTCCACCAGGTGTTCCTTCGAGCGCCAGGAGTGGGTGAGGTTCCGGATCTGTCCGGTGCCGAAGACGGTGTCCCCACGGCCCAGGGCCGCGATGATCTTCTGCATCAGCCTCGGATCGGCGTCGCGGAAGCCGTAGATCGCCTGCTTCGGATCGCCCACCCAGATCTTGTCCTCGACCAGCCGCGACAGCTCGAGGAAGAGGGCGAGCTGCACGGGGGAGGTGTCCTGGAACTCGTCCACGGCGAGCAGGCGGAAGCGGGAGGCGACCGACGCGCGCACTCGCGGGGACTCCTGCAGGAGACGCAGCGCCCGCACCTCCTGGTCGATGAAGTCGATCAGGCCCAGGTCCTGCTTGTACTGCTCGTAGGTGTCCAGGGACTCCGCGGCGGTGTCGAGGACGAGAGCGATGAGATCGCGGACGTCCTGCTGCCAGGCACCGCAGGTCGTGAAGCTCTCGGCGATCTCCTCGCTGAGCGGGGCGAGGGTGCGCTTCGCGACAGCGCCGAACGAGCCTGCGGCGATCTTCATCCACTCCGACCACGGTGCGCGGTCGTGATCGGCGAGGGTGCGGCGCAGCCGTCGCAGGGACTCGAGGTCGTTCCCTGTCCTGCCCAGGCTCCTGGCGGCGATCGGACCGCCGGCGATCGGCTCCCCGTCGGGTGAGCGGGAGGCGTCGAGGTCGGCCGCGAGCTCCTGGATCCGGGCGTCCAGCAGGTGCAGCCAGCGTGGCCGTTCGTCCGGTCCCGGCGCGGGCAGCCCGGCGCTGTCGCGGTACTCCTGCCACGAGGTCTCGATCGCTGCGCGCAGCGCCTCGGCGCTGAGGAGATTGGTGCGGGCGGCGTTGGCGAGGATCCGCACCTGCCCGCGCCAGGAGGGGCGGGGGCGGTAGCTCGTGTCGTTCTCGTCGCCGTCGTGCTCGGTCCGAGCCAGCAGGTCGCTGTGCTCCTCCCCGCGCGCGGCAGCGGTGCGGGCGATCGCGGCGGAGAATGCGGCCTTCTGCGTGCTGTCGTCGAGCACGTCGACGTCGGGGGAGATCCCGGCATCCATCGCATAGTCCTTCACGAGCCGGCCGGCCACGGAGTTCACTGTGCCGATCACGGCCGAGTCGATCCCGCGCGCCTCCTCCACCAGCGCTCGGTCCAGCAGCGTCGAGCGGACGCGGGAGGTGAGCTCCTCGGCGGCCTTGACGGTGAAGGTCGTCGCGATGACCTCGGAGGGGTCCAGCCCCTCGGCGATCAGATCGGCCAGGCGCTGGGTGAGGGCGTAGGTCTTGCCCGATCCGGCGGAGGCGTTGATCAGGGTGAACGTCATGAGACATCGCCTCTCATCCCGCACAGCAGCGAGAACTCGCAGTAGTCGCAGCGGGCGTCGACGACGAGGGACCCTTCGGCGCGCGCCGTCTCCCGCGCACTCGCGTAGGTCTTCTGGGCCTTCGTCCGGGGAGTGCTCAGGTCCTCGCCCGCATCGAGCAGGATCTGCCCGCTGCGTGCATCGACGCGCCCGGCACCGATCTCGTCCAGCGCCTCCGTCATCCCGCTCGTGCCCCGCGCCCAGAGATCCTCGATGTCCAGGGTCGGACGGCCGTGGGGGTCGAGCGCGGGGTTCGCGGAGACGAACTCTCCCTGGGAGAGCAGGAAGTACCCCACGTCGGTGCCCTCCTCATGCAGCGAGTGCGCGTAGGCGGCGAGCTGGAGCGCCTCGCCCGACTCGAAGAGCTCCGGGTACTTGCGCGCCGCGTAGGTCCACTTCAGATCGATCACGGTGGGCCGGCCCTGCGCGTCCTCGGCGACCACGTCCCGATATCCGACGAAGGGCACCGTCACGTCGCCGCGTCGCAGGTGCAGGATGAGCGGCTCCTCGAAGCGCGACTCCACCGACGTGATCACCAGGCCCGCCGCCCCGAGCCGGTCGAAGAACTCCACCAGCGAACGGACCGCCCGTTCCCGCAGGTCCACGAGCTCGACCTCGCGGCCCGGCAGCAGCAGCTCGGAGGCCAGGCGCGGTACCTGGGTCTCGATCTCCTCGCTGATCCGACGGGCCGACGGAGTTCTCTCACCGCTGCTGACCAGCTGCTCGACGACGGCATGCACCAGGGTGCCGATCATCCGGTTCCCGGTGGGGACGGCGGCGACCGATGCAGCGCGGATCCGCAGGCCGTTCTTGAAGGTCCACTTCTGCCGGCATCCCAGCAGGTCCTCCGCCTGGGAGTAGGACAGCCGCGAGGGCAGCAGATGCGGTGCGGGAGCCACCACCTTGGTGAGGTCCGAGGGCAGGGGAGCGATCGGCGACGGCACGGGGACCGTGAGCGGCCGGCGCGACCCGATCAGGGCGAACTCCTCCATCCCGAGAGTCTCCGCAGGGGAGAGGGTGAGCTCCTCGAGCACCTCCTCGACGCCCTGCCCGGCGGTGGCGCGTCCCGCGGCGAGGTGCGCGAGGAGCGCATGCGGGGCGGTGGGCTTCTCCGCCCGACGGCGGGTGCGCACCACGACGATCCGGTCAGCGCCATGCAACCCGCGCAGCCCGGCATCGGTGCCGAGCGCGGCGAGCTGTGCGGGCGCGAGGAGCCGGGCCCCGAGCCCGGTGAGCGCCTCGACCTCCGCCGCATCCCAGATCACCCCGGTGGCGACATCGTCGCGGTCCGCTCCCCACCACAGCACATCTCCGCCGACGGGGAGCAGCTGCGACGGGCGGGAGCAGGTGCGCCAGCGGGAGGTCGCCTCGGGCCGGGCGAAGGGCGATCCGGCACGACCGCCGGCGGACTCGATGATCTGGGCGAGTTCTCGCGGGCGCAGCGCCTGCCCTGGCGCGTACTCCTCGAGCACATCGAGCAGCACCTGCAGATGTGTCGAGGCCCTTGACAGGGACGGGTCGCCCTGGCCCAGCGCTCGCAGGCGCGCCCCGAGCGGTGCGGTCACCTCCCGCACTTGCGCCGGGGTGAGTTCCTCGGGCGCAAGCGGTGCGGTGACCAGCGCGGACAGCGCGCGCAGCATCTCGAGCCCGCTCGCGGAGAGCTCCTCGTCGCCCTCGAGGCTCGCCATCGCCTTCTGCCACGCGGTCCCGCCTGTGCCGGGCTCCTGAGCGAGAGCGTCCAGCAGCACGCTGCGTGCTCGCGCCGGGACGAGTCCCACCTGTTCGCGCCCGTCCTCGGGGGCGTCCATCACGCGCAGGTCGAGGAAAGCGGCGAGCTGCCGCACGTCGACGGGGGCGACGGCGAGCGAGAGATACAGCGGCAGGATCTGCAGCGCGGTGCGGTGCGCGGCAGGCTCCGCGACCCCGACGGCGGGCAGGCCCCTGCGATGAAGCTCCTGGTCGAGGAGCACGGTGTCCGCTCCTGCCAGGAGCTGCAGTGGTGCGTCGGCGCGCCCGGCGAGAAGACGGGCCGCCGTCTCCGCGGCGGTCCACTCGTCCTCTGCCTCGACGATGACCAGCTCGGGGCGTTCCTGCCGCTCGGGCTGCACCCGCTCGACCACCACCCCTGCCGCCTCGAGGAGCTGGAGCAGGCGCGGCCACAGTCCCGGCAGCGAGGCAGGATCCTCGTGGCAGTGCAGGATCTCGATGCCCAGCGGCCAGGTGACCTCCTCGGTGAGGACATCGACCAGCTCACGCAGGTCGTCGGCGGCACCCGGTGCGAGGCGCGGCGCTGCGGACTCGATCGCGCCGAGCGCCGCGATGCGCTCCGAATCGCTCTCCGCCCCCTCCAGCCGCGCCCCCGCGGTGACAGCGGCGTCGCGCCAGGCGAGCATGGTCGAGGCTGTCGCCCAGGGGTCCACTGCGAAGGACTCGCGAATCCAGGGATGATCCGCCTCGGCGATCCGCCGCAGGTACTGCGCCACCCTCACCGCGGGCTCGACCGCGGGACGGGTCAGCCCCAGCCGACCCTGCAGCAACTGCACCAGGCCGCGCGGGCCGAGACGCGCGGCACCCGCCGCACCACCCCCGTCGGCCCAGGCCGCACCGTCCAGGGACCAGCCGAACTCGATACGCATGCCCACCTCTTTCTGCGGTCTCACCTTAGGGGAGGGCGGTCACAGCCGGGCGTGCTCCGCCACCCATGACGCCTCCGATCGCAGCTTCCTGCCGGGCACGAGCTGCCCGTCCTCGACGAACCCTTCCTCGCGCCCCTCGAGCTCCGAGATGAGCAGCTCCCGATGCTGGGCCAGCACCTCCGGCTCCTCCCCAGCGAGGTCATGCAGTTCTTGCGGATCCGCCTCGAGATCGAACAGCTGCTCATGCCCGTCCCCGGAGAACCACAGGTATTTCCACCGCTCAGACCGGATCCACTGCATCGAATGCCTCCCCAGCGACCCGATCAGATGCTCGCCATGCAGATAATCGCGTGGTCCCTCTCCACGAGAGGAACCCCGCAGATCCACCCCATCCCCCCCCTCCGGCACCGGCACCCCCGCAAGCCCCAACAACGTCGGCATCACATCCCGCAGC
>DAHVRS010000081.1 GCA_027322375.1 Brachybacterium sp.
AGGAAGTTGTTCCACGCATAGACGAACATGAAGACGGCAAGGGTGACGACCGCCGGTTTGAGGAGCGGGACGACGAACTGCGCGACGATGCGCAGCTCGCCCGCGCCGTCGACGCGAGCGGCCTCGATGAGCTCGTCCGGGACGTCCATGATGAACTGCCGCATGAGGAAGATGCCGAAGGGGTTCGCCAGCCACGGCAGCATGACCCCGAGGTAGGTGTCGTCCAGCCCCATCGTCGACACGAGGTGGTACAGCGGGACGAGGTAGATGATGGGCGGGAGGAACATCGTGGCGACGATGCCCCAGAAGAGCGCCCGACTGCCCCGGAACCGGTGCTTGGCGAAGACGTAACCCGCCAGGGTGCTCGTCACGAGCACCGACACCGTGGCGCCGCCGGCGATGATCACGCTGTTGAGCAGTGAGCGGAAGAACGGGACGTCGGTCAGCGCGGTGAGGAGCGGGTCCAGCGTGGCGTCCGTGGGGAACCACGTGGGTGGGATCTGGACGAACTCCGCCGGGCTCTTGAACGAGGAGATCGCCAGCCAGTACAGCGGGAAGAGCGGCAGCAGCAGGACGAGCGCGAGCAGGAGGTAGAGGACGGCGCGCCGCGGGGTGAAGGACCGGCGTCGGCGCGCGGGTGCCAAGGCGGCGGTTGCGCGCCGCGACCTCGTCTGTGCAGTCATCGGGTGCGTCCCTTCAGGACGATGCCGAGGACGCCTGCGACCGCCACCAGCATCATGAACAGCGACACCGCCAGGGCGCTTGCCTCCCCGGCCATGCCGTACTGGAAGGCGGTGCGCTGGATCTCGAAGGAGATGACGTTGGTGGAGCCGGAGGGTCCGCCCTGGGTGAGGAGGTAGATCGGGTCGAAGACCTGGATCGAGTTGATGATCGTCATGAGGACGACGAAGACCAGCGAGCGGTGCAGCAGCGGGATCGTCACCGACCACGTCTGCCGGATGACCCCGGCACCGTCGATGCGCGCCGCCTCGTAGAGTTCTGCCGGGATCTGGGTGAGGCCGGCGGTGAGCAGGATGGTGTAGTACCCCAGCATCTGCCACACGTTGAAGATCACCAGCGAGAGCAGTGCCCACGACGGGTCGCTGAGCCAGGCCGGTGCGGAGATCCCGACGCCCTCCAGCGTGGCGCTCAGCGGACCGTAGCCCGGGGCGTAGATGTTGCCCCAGATGATGACGATGGCGATCGTCGGGATGACGTAGGTCGCGAAGAGGATGACGCGGACGACGTTCCTGCCTCGGAGCTGGGGGAAGTACAGGAGGAGCGAGATCAGGAACGCGAGCGGCACCGTGATGAGCGCGCTGAGCCCGACATAGGCGACGGTGTTCGTCAGTGCCTGGATCCGGGCGGAGTCGGAGAACAGCCGGGAGTAGTTGTCCAGGCCCGTGAACGTCATCTCGCCGAGCGGCACGAACATCGACCACTCGAAGAAGCTGATGACCACGGTCATGACCATCGGGATGACGGTGAACACCCCGATGACGAGGACGGCCGGGGTGAGGAAGAGGCCCGTCCACTGCCCGCGCAGCCGGGTGCGGCGCCGCTCGGGCCGAGGAAGGCGTCCGAGCGCGCCCTCCTCGGCACCGAGCGTCGACTGGATCGTTGTCACGGTCTTGTCCGGGTGGTGGCTACTGCGCCGAGCTCAGTGCGGAGTCGACATCCGCCACCGCGTCGGCCATGGCCTGCTCCGCGTCCTTCTGACCGTTGAGCAGCGCCTCGACCTGCCGCTGCAGGGCATCTGCCGCGGCCGCGCCGCCCAGGACGGTGGGGAAGGGCGTGGCCGTGTCGAGGGAGGCGACGTAGGAGGCGAGGAACTCGCTGCTCAGCTCCTCGGCGTTGGCCTCGACGTCGGTGGTGCGGCTCGGCAGGATGCCCATGGACAGGAGGATGTCGGCCATGGCGGAGGAGCCGTCCTCGCCGGAGTCGGGGCCGTTCAGCCAGGTGAGGAAGTCCCACGCGGCCTCCTGGACGGAGTCCTCCGCGTTCCCGTTGACCATCGTCATCCACGAGTAGGAGATAGAGGACGACTCGGTCCCGCTGGGCCCGACGGGGATGGGTGCGGTGCCGACGTTCGCGAAGTCGTCGCCCATGGCGTCGCGGAGCGCGCCCTCCCACCAGTTGGCCATGATGATCATGCCGGTCTTCCCGTTGACGAAGTTGTCGAGGTAAGGCCCGGTGGTGTTGGCGTTGGCGCTCGACATCGACGGGTCGGTGAGGCCCGCGTCGACGAGGTCCTGGTAGAACTCCGCGGTCTCGAGCGCCTCGGGGCTGTCGAGCGCCGCCGCGGTGCCGTCCTCGGTGAGGAAGGACCCGCCGTTGGAGGCGAGGAGGGAGAGGAACGGGTGGGTGGCGCCCGAGTTCCAGTTCGTGATGAAGCCGATGCCCTGCCGGTCGTCGGCGGTCTGGGTGATCTTCTCCGCGGCGTCGACGACGCCGGCCCAGTCGCTCGGTGGTTCGGCGACCCCGGCCTCCTCGAAGAGAGCCCTGTTGTAGTTGAGCTGGTAGAGGTCGACCTCGTTGGGGATCCCGTAGACGGCGCCGTCCTGGCTCGCCGCCCCGACGACGTTCTGCGGCCACTCGGCCTGGACCTCCTCGGCGACGGCCGCGGGGGCCTGGGCGGCGAGCCCGTCCCGGACGAGCTCGGGCAGCCAGGCGTCGTAGATCCCGGCGATCGTCGGGCCGTCCGGGGAGGAGCCCTGGGTGCGCAGCGTCGAGAGGAGGTTCCCGAACGGGACTGCCTGAATCGTCACGGTGACATCGGGGTTGTCGGCGGTGTAGGCCGCGGCCGCGTCCTCGAGCATCCCGACCTGCTCGGGGCCCCAGTGGGTGAGGAAGGTGATGCTCTGGGCGTCTCCTTCGGCCCCGGAGCCGCCGCCGTCGGAGCCCGAGCTGCACGCGGCAGCACCGAGCAGGAGCACCGCTGCCACGCCGGCAACGGTGAGTCGTGTGCGTCTGTCCATGATTCCTTCTTCGTCGAATGGGTTGGGACGAGGCCGGTGGCTCAGGGTCCGGCCAGCGCGAATCGTTCGGTCCCCGCACTCCTGAAGGCGGCGGCCCGCTTGACGCCGGCGAGGCACCCCTTGACCTCCATGAGCGCGGAGTAGTAGTCGATGAAGCGGAAGCCGTACGTCTCCCCGCGCGCGAAGGCGTGCTCCTCGATGCCCTCGCGCCACCGCTGGTAGGCCTCCTCGGGGATCTCGATGAAGGTGTCCGCCTCGAAGCCGTCCATGTCCTCCCAGTTCTCGGTGTGGAGGATGCGGGGCACCGCGTGGCGTTCGGCGGCGACCTCCTCCAGGGGGATGGAGGCGAGGAAGGCGCCCCGCAGCGCCGCCTGCGCGGCACGCTCGTGGTCCCGGTGCATGCTGCGCACCCAGTGGGTGATGAGCAGGTCCGGTGTGGCCGCCCGGATGACGTCGGCGATCTGCTCGGCGACGGCCTCGTCGTCGGGCAGGAAGCCGTCGCTGTAGTCGAGCGTGATGAGCTCCGCGCCGATCCGGTCGGCGAAGAACCGTGCCTCGTGGAGCTTCTGCTCCCGGTAGACGCTGGGCGGGACGGTGGGGTGGCCGCGTTCGCCGTAGGTGCAGTCGACGATGATGGCTCGGCCGCCGTCGAGGACGATCTTTGCCAGGGTGGGGCCTGCGGTGAGCTCCATGTCGCCGATGTGCCCGCCGACGGCGATCGCGGTGGTGGTCATGCCTCTCCCTTCGGTGCCGGCACCGGCGCGCTGAGGATCGCGAAGGTGCGGGTCACGCGGAAGCCGGTCTTCTCGTACAGGTGCGATGCGGTGGAGCCCTCGTCTGCCCAGAGGAACCAGGCACTGTGGGCGCCGAGCGCGACCATCCGCTCCAGGGTCAGGTGCAGGAGGGCCTTGCCGAGACCGGTGCCGCGGCTCTCGGGCAGGACGCCGAAGGGACCGAAGCGCTCGATGACGCCCTCGTAGGTGCCGTGCATGGCCCACCCCAGGACCTCCCCGGCCGGGTTCTTGGCGATGACGATGCGCTCCAGGGGGAGGCCCGCGACCACGCCCTCGCGGATCGCGCGGGCCCAGTCGGAGTTGAACGCCTCTCCTGCGATGCGGATGAGCGGCACGAGGTCGTCGTCCCGTGCCGGGCCGAGGTACCAGCCCTCGTCGCGCAGTGCCGTGATCCTCGCCCGCACGTCCTCCGGCATCGTGTAGCTGGTCAGCGACCGGTCCATCGCGCTCGGACGTTCGACCACCGTGAAGCCGAGCGACCGGAGCAACGAGGCGGCCTCCGGGTAGCGCGCCTCGTCGAGTCCGGGCAGGACGTAGTTCGGGGTGTAGGAGGAGAAGACGACCTCGCGCACCCCGCACTCGCCGAGCCACGTGATCGCCCGGGTGACGAGCTCACGGCCGAGGCCCCGGCCCCGCGCCTCCGGCCGGACGAAGAAGAACGGGATCCAGCCGGTCGCAGGCTGGAGGTCGTCGCCGTCGTGGGCGACGCGCCGGCGGACCGCGTAGGCCGCCCCCACGACCCGCCCCTCCGCCTCGGCGACGACGAGTCCGTTCGCGTCGAAGTTCCGGTCCAGGAGCACGAGGTCCCGGAAGCGTCTCGGGGTGATGCCGTCCCGGGGAGCAGCGGCTGTCCAGGCCTCGGCGATCGCAGCGGTGTCCCCGTCCCGGAGGGAACGGAACGAGACGAGTGAAGCGGCGGCAGGGGGGCACGTCGTAGTCCTCCCGGTTCGATGCGTGGTGACGAGACAGTAGCGCCGGGAAAGCCTCCATGACAAGGAGTTGCAGAATCGAGACAAAAATGTATGGATGTTTCACAGAGGCGCCGGTCGCTCGTTGTCCCGGTCCTGTCCCGACGTCCGGGCGCACACAGATCCGCACCCGGCGACC
>DAHVRS010000003.1 GCA_027322375.1 Brachybacterium sp.
ACGAACACCTGCGAGCGCTCTCCCGCTGGAAGTGAATGGTCACGACACAGTGATGCATGTCCATACGTCGAACGGCCCATTCCTCTCAGGGGTGCTGACGCGTACTCTGGGCCGCGCCGTGCCCTCCGTTTCCCGCGGAGACCCCACCCCGGGGACCCCCGGGCCCCCCTGAAAGGACCGCGATGCTCGACTCGACGCTCCAGGCCACCTATGACCAGGTGCTCCGCCGCAACGCCGGTGAGCCCGAGTTCCACCAGGCAGTCCGCGAGGTATTCGAGTCCCTCGAGGTCGTGCAGTCCCGTCACCCCGAGTATCAGGATCACGGGATCCTCATGCGCCTGTGCGAGCCGGAGCGCCAGATCATCTTCCGCGTCCCGTGGGTCGACGATCAGGGTGCTGTCCAGGTCAACCGTGGTTTCCGCGTCGAGTACAACTCCGCCCTCGGCCCCTACAAGGGCGGTCTGCGCTTCCACCCGAGCGTCAACCTCGGCATCGTGAAGTTCCTCGGCTTCGAGCAGATCTTCAAGAACTCCCTCACCGGCCTGCCCATCGGCGGCGGCAAGGGCGGCTCCGACTTCGATCCGCACGGCCGCAGCGACGGTGAGGTCATGCGCTTCTGCCAGTCCTTCATGACCGAGCTGCACCGCCACATGGGCGAGTACACCGACGTCCCCGCCGGTGACATCGGCGTGGGCGCCCGCGAGATCGGCTACCTCTTCGGCCAGTACAAGCGCCTCACCAACCGCTACGAGGCCGGCGTCCTCACCGGCAAGGGCCTGGACTGGGGCGGCTCCCTCGTGCGCAAGGAAGCCACCGGCTACGGTGCGGCCATCTTCGCCGCCGAGATGCTGAATGCCCGCGGCTCCTCCTTCGAGGGCCGACACGTCTCCGTCTCCGGCTCCGGCAACGTCGCGATCTACGCGATCGAGAAGATCCGCCAGCTGGGCGGCATCCCCGTCACCGCCTCGGACTCCTCCGGCTACGTCGTGGACGAGAACGGCATCGACCTCGAGCTGCTGCAGCAGATCAAGGAGGTCGAGCGCGGCCGCATCCACGAGTACGCCGACCGCCGCGGCGACGGCGCCCGCTTCGTCGCCGGCGGCAGCGTCTGGGACGTCCCGGTCGGGATCGCCATCCCCGCCGCGACCCAGAACGAGCTCACCGTCGAGGACGCGAAGACCCTGGTCAAGAACGGTGTCGAGGCTGTCTCCGAGGGTGCGAACATGCCCTGCACTCCCGAGGCCGTCGCCGTGTTCCGCGAGGCCGGAGTGGCCTTCGGCCCGGGCAAGGCCGCGAACGCCGGCGGCGTCGCGACCAGCGCGCTCGAGATGCAGCAGAACGCGAGCCGCGACGCGTGGAGCTTCGAGCACACCGAGCGCCGCCTCACCGAGATCATGAAGAACATCCACGCCACCTGCCTCGAGACCGCCGAGGAGATGGGTCGCCCCGGCGACTACGTCATGGGCGCCAGCGTCGCCGGCTTCCGCAAGGTGGCCGACGCGATGATCGCCTTCGGCGTGATCTGAGCCGACCCCGACCCGCCCCTCGCACAGCGGCCCCCGCCCCGTCCTCGACGGAGCGGGGGTCGCTGCCGTCGTGCCGGTGCGCGCATCCCGGGATGTGAGGCAGGGCACATCTTCGCAAGTGGGAATGATTCGCAACAGCTGGTAGTTTCCTGGCATGCATCTGATGAGAACAATTATCATGAGGCGGAGTGCTGTCGCGCTCCTCGGTGCGGGACTGCTCGCGCTGTCCGCCTGCGGCGCCGGGACCGGCGCGGGAGAGGGAGGGGCCTCCGGCGCCTCGGACGCGGGCGGCGCAGCGGAGGCGGCTCCCGCCTCGGACCGCACCGAAGTCGGCGCGCTCACCCCGCGGATCGTCCTCGCCCACGATGGCGGCGTCACCACCCTGGACTCCTCCGACGGCAGTGTCCTGGACGAGACCGCGATCGAGGGCTACGTGCGCCTGAACCCCGCCGGCGACGGCCGCCATATCGCGGTGAGCGCCTCGGACGCGATCACGATGTACGACACGGGCCTGCTCGCCCAGGGCCACGGCGACCACTTCCACTACTACGTGCAGGACCCCGCGCTCACCGACCTCTCCGTCGCAGCGCCGATGCCCGGCCACGTCGTCCCCCATGGCGACCGCACCGCACTCTTCGCCGACGGGACCGGCGCGATCACCCTGATCGACCCGACCTCCCTCGCAGACGGCGAGCTCGGCATCCTCGAGACCACGGCGACCGAGAACCCGCACCACGGCGTGGCCGTCCCGCTCGCAGAGGGCGGGCTGCTCACCACGCAGGGCACCGAGGACGCGCGCAGCACCGTCCAGGTCCTCGACGCCGACGGCAACGTCACTGCGCAGACCGAGGACTGCCCGGGCGTGCACGGCGAGGCCGCCGCCCAGCCCACCGAGTCCGGGGACGTCATCTCGCTGGGCTGCGAGAACGGCGCGGTGATCTACCGCGACGGCGAGTTCCACAAGATCGCGATCGACGGCGACTACCAGCGCTCCGGCAACCAGAAGGGGCACCCGGACTCCCCGATCGTGCTCGCGGACCTCAAGGTCGAGGCGGAGCCGGAGGGTGGCCTCGAGCGCCCCACCGAGATCGCGCTCATCGACACCCGCGACGCGACCCAGCAGATCGTCGACCTCGGCTCCCCGTACTGGTTCCGCAGCCTCGACCGCGGCCCGAACGGCGAGGCGCTCGTCCTCACCTACGACGGCGAGCTGAACATCCTCGACCCCGAGACCGGCGAGATCCTCCATGAGGTCGCCGTGACCGAGGAGTGGGAGGAGGGTGAGAACTGGCAGGAACCTGGCCCGATGCTCGCCGTGGCCGACGGCACCGCCTTCGTGGTCGACCCGGCCGCGAAGATCCTCCGTATGGTCGACGTGGCCACCGGCGAGATCTACCGCGAGATCGACCTGCCCGTGGTCCCGCACGAGATCCAGGTGGCCACCGGCACTGCCTCGGGCGAGTACGAGGTCTCCCCGGGCGCGGACGACTCCGGTGGCACCGAGGATCACGAGGCTCATGACCATGGCGCGAGCGACGAGGGCGGCGCCGAGGACGGGCACGGGAGCCACGACCACTGAGTCGGGCCTCCGTGCCGGGTGGGTGCGGCAGCACGACCGGGGACCGGTCGACGTGGATCAGCCGCGGCGGCCGGTCCTCGCGAGCACCCGGGCCTGCGCATCGGCATCGGCGGGCACCGCCACCGGCGCGCCGAAGACCCCGGCGGCGTACGCGTGCTCGCCCCAGCCGTCCACCGCGGCGTCGACGAGGTCGAGCTCGGCCGCGGAGAGCCGGGCGTCACGGCCCTGGGACCTCGCCAGGTCCCAGCGGTGCACGATCAGGTCGAAGCCGTAGAAGTCCAGCAGCACGTCGCCGACGGTCGTCGGCCCGAAGGCCCCGTCATGAGACCGTGCGGCCACCGCGGGGTCGGCCAGGAGCGCATCGACCGCCGCGAGGTGCGCAGCCCAGCAGGCCGCCGGCTCCCCGTCGGCGCTGGCGTCAGCGGCCTCCTCCGCGGCGAGGCCGACGCGGACCAGGAACTCCCGCTCGGTGTCGATGACGTGGGCCAGCACGTCACGGGCGGTCCAGCCCTCGCAGGGACTCGGCGCGTCCCAGTCCTCGACCGCCGCCACCTCTGCGGTGAAGGGTGCGGACCGCTCGCGCCAGCGGGTCACGGCGTCGGGAACGGCGTCGGAGCCGGCGTCGGGTCGTGCGGTGGTGCTCATCTCTCCTCCTCGGGACCCCGCCGCGGACCTCCCGGGCGGGCGAGGCCGACGCTACGGAACTCCCGCCGTGCCGTCTTGTGGATTCCCGACACCGGCCCTGCGCGACCTGGTCCCGGCTACTGTGCGGGCATGGCCCCTCGCGCGTCGGACGACATCGAGCGGGCGCACCTGCGCGACCCGGCCGACCGCAGCTTCACCATCCACCGCCGGCTCCCGCCCGCGCCGCTGCGCCCCTGGCTGCGCCGCTACTGGGTCCCCGTCTGGGACGTGCCGGAGGGGGAGCGGGCCGAGCAGCGCGTGCTGCAGTACCCCGTCTGCCTCCTGATCACCACCCCTGCCTATTCGCGGTTCGTCGGCCCGGAGCCCGGGCTGTCCACGACCGTGCTCGAGGGGCGCTCCTGGGGCTTCGGCGTCATGCTCGCCCCGGCCGCGGGGGCGGTGCTGCACGGGGGAGGACTCCGCGATCTCGCGGGGAGCCATCGGGAGCTCGACGGGGTCGCCGCCCTCGCGGGGCTCACGGCACCGTTGCGGGAGCTGATGGCGCAGGGGCCC
>DAHVRS010000108.1 GCA_027322375.1 Brachybacterium sp.
CCGACCGCTACCAGCACGAGGCCCACCACCCCGACGCCGCCCACTTCATCGCCTGGGCGCGCGAGCAGGGCCGGCCGCTGATCGCCGTCGACCTCGTCCCCGGCGCCGTCCCGATCGAGCATGCTGTCCTGCCTCAGAACGCCGTGCTGATCGTCGGCCAGGAAGGGCCGGGAGTGAGCCCCGAGCTGCTCGAGGCCGCGGACCTCGTGGTGGGGATCACCCAGTTCGGCTCCACCCGTTCCCTGAACGTCGCCGCCGCGGCCGCGATCGCGATGCACACCTGGGTGCTGCAGCACGCGGAGATCCCCACCGGCCCGCTGCGCTGACCTGCACGGGAATCCTGCTCGCGAGATCCCGTCGGCCGGAGCGGAGCGAGCTCGTCCACGACGGACCTGTGACCCTCTCCACGAAGCACCGGTGACCCCGTCCATGAGGGACCAGTGGCCGGAACGCCTCCAGGGCGCTGTGGAACAATGGAAACGATCGGACGACCCCGCACGCCCTGCCGCCGGTCGTCACCGACCCCCATCGACGAAGGAGAGTGCCTCATGGCAGTCGTTTCCCCGGATCAGTACGCAGAGATGATCGACCGCGCGAAGGCGGGCAAGTTCGCCTACCCGGCCGTGAACGTCTCCAGCTCCCAGACCGCGATCGCTGCCCTCCAGGGCTTCGCCGAGGCGGGCTCCGACGGCATCATCCAGGTCTCCTTCGGCGGCGCCGAGTACCTCTCCGGCTCCACCGTCAAGGACCGCGTCGCCGGCTCCATCGCGCTGGCCGAGTACGTCCACGCCGTCGCGAAGAACTACCCGATCAACGTCGCGCTGCACACCGACCACTGCGCCAAGGAGGTTCTGCCCACCTGGGTCGAGCCCCTCATCGAGTGGGACCTCGAGAACCGCGTGAACAAGGGCCTGAACCCGCTGTTCCAGTCGCACATGTGGGACGGCTCGGCCGTGCCGGTCGACGAGAACCTCGAGATCGCTGAGAAGCTGCTCGAGAAGTCCGTCGCCGCGAAGAAGATCCTCGAGATCGAGGTCGGCGTCGTGGGCGGCGAGGAGGACGGCGTGGTCGCCGACACCTCCGACCGCACCAAGCTCTTCTCCACCGTCGAGGACGGCATGAAGATCATCGACAAGCTCGGCATGGGCGAGAAGGGCCGCTACCTCACGGCCCTCACCTTCGGCAACGTGCACGGCGTGTACAAGCCCGGCAACGTGAAGCTCACCCCCTCGGTCCTCCTGGACATCCAGAAGGCCGTCGGCGAGAAGCACGGCAAGGACATGCCCTTCGACCTGGTGATGCACGGCGGCTCCGGCTCCTCCCTCGAGGAGATCCGCGAGGCGGTCGACAACGGCGTCATCAAGATGAACATCGACACCGACACCCAGTACGCCTTCACCCGCCCCGTGGCCTCGCACATCTTCGAGAACTACGACGGCGTGCTGAAGGTCGACGGCGACGTCGGCAACAAGAAGGCCTACGACCCCCGCGCCTGGGGCAAGAAGGCGGAGGCCGGCATGGCCGCCCGCATCGTCGAGGCCTGCGAGGACCTGCGCTCGGCCGGCACCCACGCCTGAGCGTGAGCTGACGGTGTAGAGGTCGCCTGAGCGGCCCCTCATCGCGAAGGACCCCGGAGCTGCTGCTCCGGGGTCCTTCTCTGTTGCGGGTGGGGCGGCGCCCGGTGCACGACCCAGAAATGTCGCCCTACGACCGATGCGCGGCCCAGCATCGGTCGTAGGGCGACATTTCTGGGGTGGTACGACGAACAAGACGTGGCTGCCTGCTGGAAAGAGTGCGCCATTCCAGCAGTTCGCCACGTGCCGATTGGTGGTGCGGGGGAGGGCTGGTCAGGTCACCAGCGGTTGCCCCGGGCGCGGCCCATGACCTGCTTCAGGGCAGGCAGGACATCGGCGAGGAAGATGCCCGCGATGATGATCCCGCCCAGCATGAACAGCATCGAGCCGCCGTTGCCGAGCGGGTAGGGCAGGGACAGGAAGCCCAGCAGCACGGAGACGCCGGTGAGCACGCCCCAGAACACCTTGGTGCGCTTGCCGGCGGCGGTGTAGGCGTCGGCCCGGAAGCGCAGCGCGTTCACGAGCGCCCAGACCTCGACCGCGAGCAGGACGACGGACAGGACCATGAAGATCCACATCTGGATGACGGCGATCATCGGGACAGGATACGGGCGGCGGCTGGGGACCCGCCGAGCGGCGCGCGGCTGATGGTGCGAGCGGACGACGGGGCGGACGACCGCACTACCCGCGACCGACCAGGCGGCCCCAGCGGCACACCCTGATCGGCACGCGGCTCAGCGGTGGCGATCGGGGTCCGAGCGGTCGGTGATGAGCAGCTCGTGCGCCTCCGTGGTCGCGGGCGGCTCGAGCGCCTTCATCTCGACGGTGAGGGGGCGGGGCCCGATCGAGTCACCGTCGGAAGCGACCACGAGGCTGGGCAGGAACCGCTTCGCCTCGGCGGCGGTCAGGCCCGTGGCCTGCAGCAGGTCGATCGCGAGCGAGCGCAGCTGCACGGTGAGGGTGACGCCCTCGAAGTGCCCGGCGCGCCCGGGTCGCAGCCCTTCATCGTTGCGCAGCAGCATCTCGGGGGTGAGATAGGAGCCGTACAGCCGCAGCTTCCGGCGGGCCTCGGTGAAGTCGACCTCCTCATGGGAGACGGCGGTGCTGAGCTCCTGGACGGCGTCGCGCGCGGCGAGGAGTGCGTCGGCGAGGGTCGAGTGGGCGTCTCCCCGCACCGCCTCGAGGAACTCGACCTGGCGCCGGGCGATGACGCGCATGTTCCGCATCGCCCGGTCGGAGCCGACCAGCAGGTGCTGCAGGCGGCTGACGTCGTGGGCGTGGCGGAGGTTGGTGGGGGAGAAGGTGGACATCTCGTCGGCGACGTCGTTGGCGAGCTTCCACTCGTCGGTGTACTTCTGGGAGACCTCGCGCAGAGTGCGCAGCGCCGCGCGGGCCACGTCCCGGTCACCGCTGCGCGCGGACAGGGCGAGGCTGACCAGCGTGTCCTCGAGCTCTCGGTAGAAGGAGCGTGCGGCCCGGCTCTGCAGGCGGCGTGGATCCCCGGAGAGCAGCAGGTGGATCACGATCGCGACGCTCACGCCGGTCAGGGCGTCCAGCACGCGCCCGCCCGGCGTCATCGAGGGGGTGACGGGCATGATCATCACCAGCAGGGATTGGATCGCGACCTGGAAGCCGAAGAGGTTGCTCGAGTCGATGAAGCGCGCGAGCATCCCCGCCCCGAAGACGATCACGAGGATCTGCCAGGTGCCGGAGCCGAGCAGGCCCCGCATGAACTCGCCCAGCAGCACCCCGAGCATCACGCCGCAGGACATCTCGACGATCTTGCGCATCTTCTTCTCGATGCCGAAGCCGATGATGATGAACGCGACGATCGAGGAGAAGAACGGGTGCTCGTGACCCCAGATCAGGCCGCTGACCAGGTAGGCGAGGGACGCGGCGACCGCGGCGCGCAGCACGGTCAGCGCGTCGTTGCGGCCGCGGGAGGTGCCCTGGAGGAGCCAGCCTGTCACGGCGGTGCGCACCCGCTCGAGCCGCGACGTGGCAGCAGGGGTGGTCATGCCGTCACCGGGTCCGTAAGCCGCATGTCCAGCAGCTCCTGGAGGGCGAAGCTGTCCCCGTCGCGGCCGCCGCGGCCCACGATCATCGGGGCCGGGCTCGGCTCGGGGGTCGCGCCCAGCAGGCGGGAGCGCAGGCCACCGTCCACGCGCAGCACGTAGTAGCGGCCCTCCGCGTCCACGGCGAGGGAGCGGTCGTGCTTGAGATACCAGCCCTCGAGGCCGGTGCGGAGCGTGCCGCTGCCGCGATAGGGGCGGGCGCGCAGCGGCACGGGCGCGATGCCGGCGGCGCGATACCGCTCCACCGCCTCGCGGATCAGCGCGGTCGCCTCGAGGTGCTCCTGCTCCCGCGCGGCCTGCAGCGCCTGCTCCTTCGCCGCGAACACCTCCTGGCGCCGCCGGCTCCATTCCTGCTGCTCGCTTGGGGAGGTCATGCCCTCATTGTTCCAGGTGCGCCTGGGCTCCGCGCGGGGTTGTGGTGGGGGAGCGGTGGCGGGACCGTGAAGGATCCCGTGCCGCCGCCCGCGGGAAGCGCAGCCGCTCCCGGGCGGGTCGGCTGTTCGCTGACGGATGCGCCGACTCCGCGCGGGTCAGAGCTTCGCGGTCTTGGGGCGGGCGCCGTGCTCGCGCGGCAGCACGATCGGCTCCTGGGAGGCGTCGATCCAGGCGGAGGCCTCCTCGCCGTCGGCCTCGCTGACAAGGACCTGCACCGACAAGGGTGCGTCCAGCGGCGTTGCCCGGCGCACCACCGCGAGCGCGATGGGGCCGAGGTCGGCGTGCAGCGAGGACGAGGTGACGGTGCCGACGGCCTTGCCGTCCGGCCCGCCGAGGGTGACCTGCCCGCCGGGGGCGACGGGGATGTCCTGAGAGCCGTCGAGGTGCAGCATCACGAGGCGGCGCGGCGGCTGGCCGAGGTTGAGGACCTTCGCGACGGTCTCCTGGCCGCGGTAGCAGCCCTTGGTGGTGTGCACGGTGGTGCGCAGCAGGTCGAGCTCGTGCGGGATGGTGCGCTCGTCGACCTCGCGGCGGGCCCGGGCACGGTGGTCCGCGATGCGCAGCGCCTCCCAGGAGCTCATCCCGGCCAGGTGCTCGGGGCGCCACGGCAGGGCCGCGAGCGCCTCGGCGTCCAGCACGGTGAGCACGGCGCCGACGGGGTCCTCGGGGTCGGGGCCGTAGGCGACGCCGCCGGGGGCGACCTCGGGCCACGGCTCGGACCAGACCGCCACCGGGGCGGGCAGGTCCAGGTCCGTGAGCACCTCGCTAGCGGGGGCGAGGGCACCGAGGACGCGCAGGTCATCGCGATCGATCAGCTCGACCCGGGCGGCGAAGCGCATCATCTCGAGGTACTGGCGCAGCCCGGCACGGCAGTCCGCATCGAGCACCAGCAGCAGCGCGTCCTCGTCGATCACGACGCTCGAGGCGAGATGCTCGACCCGGCCCTGCGGGGACAGCACCGCGAAGGAGGCGGAGGAGCCGACGGGCGTGCCCTCGACGATCTGGCTGGTGATGGTGGTGAGCCAGGAGCGGGCGTCGGCGCCGCGCACCTCGAGCAGCTCGAACTGGCCGAGGTCCACGACGGCGCGGCCGTCGAGCAGGCGGCGCTGCTCGCGCAGCGGGGCGCCGTAGTGCACGGGGATGGCGGCGTCGGGACCTTCCCCGAGCACCGCTCCGGTGCGCAGCAGGGGAACCACGGGACGAACCTTCTCAGGCACGATGCATCTCCAGGGACAGCAGGGGGGTGAGGGCGGTCTCGCCGGGCTGGCCCCCGGGGACCTCGGTGCGGTGCTCCCACAGCCACATGAGCCGTCCGCTCACGTAGCCGAAGAGGCGGGTGGCGATGACCTCGCCGTCGGAGCCGGCAAGGGCGAGGCGGGCGCGTGGCCCGCGGACCTCTCCGGCCCAGTCCTCGGCGACGTCGTCGCGGGAGAAGCGGGCCGCGAGGCGGTGCGAGAGCCAGCTCTCGGGGGTGCCGGGGCGGGCGGCCTCGGCGGCGGCGCGATCCTGGCCCGGCAGCATCTCGCCGACGGTCCAGATCCCGCTCTCGCGGTGCAGGAGGCGGCGCTCGCCGGAGCCGTCAGGGGCGGGGCGGGGCGCCTCGTCACGGGCGAAGGCGCTCGTGGGCGGCAGCGGGGCGGGGGCGTCGACCCGGTAGGTCGTCGCACTCCACTCCAGCGTGCCGTCCTCGCGGGCGCTGCACTCGAGCGTCTGCTCGAGGCGGGCGTCAGGCTCCCCCTCCGTGGTGGAGGTGAGGGCACCGCTGCCCTCCCAGGACCCGATCAGCCAGGCCAGCGGGTAGAGCGACTCCGGCAGGGAGGTGTCGAGCGTGATGGGCATCGAGTTCCTTCGCGGCCGCTCAGCGCTCGAAGAGGCGGGCGAGCACGAGGGCGGCGAAGGCGAAGGTGCCGAGGCCGACGAGGACGACGAGGGCGATGAAGAACAGCGAGAGCGCGGACATGGCCGCAGTCTATCGTCCGCAGACCGTCCCGCGGCGGGCCCTCAGAACGCGAGCGAGGCGTGCGAGGCGGCGGGGGAGCGGCCGAGGGCCCCGGCCGACGCGAGGGCTCTCAGAGCAGCAGCACGGCGAGGTGCGCGGCGACGCCGATCGTCGCGACGGGCACCGTGGCGACCGCGAGGGAGGGGACCGATTCGCGGGAGACGAGGGAGGAGCCGACGAGCAGATGTGCGCAGCCGCCGCCGATCATCGTGATCGCCCCCACGAGCCCTCCGAGCAACGGTGAGACCCCGACCAGTGTGCTGAGCAGCACGGCGGCGAGCGCGGCCCCGACCACGGCGGCGAGACCGAAGCGCGGCAGGGACGGCAGCGGGAGCGTGTTCAGCAGCAGCGTCGCGGCCATCCCAGCGGCGAGCGCGGTCACCACTCCCGTGGTCCCGCCAGCGAGCGCCCCGCTCTGGGCGAGCACCCAGCACGCACTGATCCCGGCGACGAAGACTCCCGCGACGGTGCCGGTGAGGGAGTGGGTGAGGTCTCGTCGCTCGGAGCGCAGCATCTGGTGGAGGAAGGAGGCGAGCACACCGGCCGCGCACACCATCACCACGCCGGTCAGCGGAATGAACCGCTCGGGGGTGACCACGGTGACGAGCGCGGCGAGGATGCCGGTCCCCGCGACCACGGCCCGGGTCCCGCCGGGGGAGGGGAGCTCGAGCAGGTCCGGCCAGGCCATCCCCAGCAGCAGCGAGAGCAGCCCGACCACGGCGGCCATCAGCGCAGGGGAGAGCTCACCCGTGAGGGAGACGACGCCGATCAGCATCGCGAGGGCGGCACCGAGAGGGGCGCGCTCGGGGACGGTCAACAGGTCCTCCCTCGAGGTCGGTTCGGGTCTCGGCACACGGCGACGCCGGATCTCCGGCGGACGCTACGCTGGCAGTCTACGAGGGGGCAGTCTACGAGCGCCCGCTGGTGAGGGCATCTCGGTGCCCGGCGCGTCGTGCCGACGCCCCTCGCTCCTTGCTCCGCAGCACCCTCGGAAGGACCCCATGATCACGACCGTCGCCCTCGCGCCGGACCACCGGGAAGCGGTGCGGGAGCTGCTCGCCTCGGTCATCGCACAGGACGGCGTGTCCCCGCTCGACGAGGCCGCGGTCCTCGCGCTCGACGGCGAGGACGCCCAGCATCTTCTCCTCGAGGCCGACGGCGTGCTGCTCGGCTACACGAGCGTGCTCGCCGACGGGACGGTGCAGGGCATGGTCCATCCCGCCCAGCGCCGTCAGGGCCATGGCACCGCGCTGCTGCGTGCGGCGCTCGAGGCGCGGCCCGACGCCGGCGTGTGGGCGCACGGCGCGCTCGAGGGCTCTCTGGCCTTCCTCGCCTCGGCCGGGCTCGTCGAGACACGTCGTCTGCTGACCCTGCGCCGCCCGCTGGACGAGGCGCATCCCGTGCCGGCGCCCGGCCCGCTGCCGGAGGGGATCGAGTTCGACTCCTTCGACGTGGACCGTGACGCGGAGCGCTGGGTCGCGGTGAACGCCGCCGCCTTCGCCGACCATCCCGAGCAGGGGGCGCTGACCCGCGACGACCTCGACCAGCGCCTGGCCCAGGACTGGTTCGACCCCGAGGACCTGCTGGTCGCGCGCGAGGACGGGAGCCTGGTCGCCTTCGTGTGGATCAAGCGGGAGCGCCGCGGCGCGGTCGATCAGGACGCGGAGATCTACGTGGTCGGCACTGATCCGGCGGTGCAGGGCCGGGGCCTCGCCGGCGCGCTGATGGGCAGGGCTCTCACGCGACTGGCGGAGGCGGGCGTGCCCGGGGTGGAGCTGTACGTCGAGGCGGATAACGCTCCGGCGCTGCGCCTGTATGAGGACCGCGGCTTCGCGGTCTCGGGCCGTGACGTGCAGATGCGCATGCAGGTTCGCACGGCCGGGAAGGGCTGAGAGGTGCGCGTCGATCCGGGGAAGCCCGCGCCCGCCCTCGCCGCGGGCGCGCTCGTCTGGCGGGAGAAGCACGACCGCGTCGAGGTGCTGCTCATCCACCGTCCTCGCTACCAGGACTGGTCCTTCCCCAAGGGCAAGCTGGACAAGGGCGAGACCTTTCCCGCGGCGGCGGTGCGCGAGGTCGCCGAGGAGACCGGCTACCGGGTGCGGCTGCACCGCCCGTTGCCCACGTCCGTCTACCTCCTGCCCGGCGGGCGCTCGAAGATGGTGAAGTACTGGACCGCGACCGTGCGGGCGAAGGTGGGGCCCGGCCCGGAGGACCGCGGTGAGGTCGACCAGACCCGCTGGGTGAGTCTGGTTGAAGCGGAGCAGCTCCTCACTCGCGAGGGCGACAAGGTGCCGCTGCAGACCCTGCGCCGCTTCCTCGAGGACGATGAACTGCGCACCGCCCCCATCGTGATCCAGCGTCACGGCGCGGCGATGTCCCGCGCGAAGTGGCGCAAGGACGAGGAGACCAGGCCTCTGAACAGCAAGGGGAAGAAGCAGGCGCAGGCGCTGCCCGCGCTGCTGGATGCCTTCGATCCCGGCTCCGTGGTGAGCAGCCCGTGGCGGCGCTGCCGAGACACGGTCACCCCGGTCGCGAAGTTCGAGGGGCTGAAGGTCCGCATCAAGGACGAGCTCACCGAGGCGGGGCATGCGGAGGATCCGGCGCGCACCGCGGCGGTGATCGATCGTGTCCTCGCACAGGCTCGTGCGACCATCGTGTGCACGCACCGTCCGGTGCTGCCCACCGTGATCGAGTCGGTGCGCGCTGTGGCCCGCCCGGGGGTCGCCCTCGAGCTGCCGCGCGAGGACCCGTATCTCGCGGCCGGGGAGGCGCTGCTGCTGCACACGACCCCGAAGGGGGAGGTCGTCGCGATCGAACGGCATCTGCCGATGATCGACTGAACTATGGACGACCGAGCAGCTGGACACTGCACGCGAGGACAGCACGGGGAACAACGGGGAATCAGGGGAGAGAACCACAGATGATGAGCACAGGACCCGGCGGCACCGCGCCCTCCGGCGGCGATCCATACGGCAGCGATTCGTACGGCAGTGAGTCGTACAGCAGCGATCAGGGCTTCAGCGATCCGTACGCCTACAACCAGGGCAGCGCCGACCAGAGCTACGGCGACCAGAACTACAACGACCCGTACGCGAGCAGCTCGTCGGCGAGCGCGCCGTACGCACCCGCCCCGTCGGCCGAGGAGCCTCTCGCGGCCGACGGGTTCGGACCGCAGTTCGGCATGACCCCGGCCGCGCCCGCGCAGCCCTACGCGACGGGGCACGGCTATCAGGTCGTCCCCATGGGCCCTCCGGTCCAGACCTCCGGCTCGGCGATCACCGCCCTGGCGCTCGGGATACTGGCGCTGACGTTCTGCGCCGGACTCACTGCGCCCGTCGGCATCATCTTCGCCGCGAAGGGGATGAAGGACACTTCGCCGGTCTCGCCGCAGCCCCTCGGCGGGCGGGGCCTCGCGATCGCGGGGCTGGTCACCTCCCTCGTCGGGATCCTCCCGTTCCTCGTCCTGGTCTTCTACATCGTGATGGGGATCGTCGCCATCGCGCTCGGGTCGACCTCCTCGTACTGAGCCTCCGACCGCGCGCGCCGTGGCGCGCACCACGCCGTGATCGAGCCGTGACCTTCCGTTCCGGGGCGCAAGTAACCCCTCCCACCTGCGAGTTCATCCCTTGCTAAGGGGTGTTCACCTGTCGTTCACAGAACGACGGGCGGTACGTCATCTGCCGTCCTTAGCGTCGCCGCTGTCAGTCATCGACCCAGCTGGACAACGCCCCCGGGCCCTCGGCCCGCGAAAGGACCCGCAGTGAACGTTCGCCAGAACAAGCTCGTCTCGCTCGCCGCCCTCGGCCTCATCGGTGGTCTCGCCCTGACCGCATGCGGCGGCGGTGCCGAGACCGGCGCCGGCAGCGCCTCCTCGGACGCGGGCGGCGCGGCCGCCAGCGGCGACTACGCCTCCCTCACCGGCAACCTCGCCGGCTCCGGCGCCTCCTCGCAGCAGAACGCCCAGACCGCATGGACCGAGTCCTTCATGGGCCTCACCCAGGCCTCCGGCGGCGACCTCACGGTCACCTACGATCCCACCGGCTCCGGCACCGGCCGTGAGCAGTTCCTCTCCAGCCAGGTGAAGTTCGCCGGCACCGACTCCGCCCTGAAGGAGGAGGAGCTCGCCGCGTCCGCCGAGGTGTGCAACGGCGAGCAGGCCTTCGACCTGCCCGTCTACATCTCCCCGATCGCGGTCGTGTTCAAGCTCGACGGCGTCGACTCCCTGAACCTCACCCCCGAGGTCATCGCCGGGATCTTCGCCGAGGACATCACCACCTGGAACGATCCGGCGATCGCCGAGCTCAATCCCGATGCCGATCTGCCGGACACGACCATCGTGCCGGTCCACCGCTCGGACGACTCCGGCACCACCGAGAACTTCACCCAGTA
>DAHVRS010000109.1 GCA_027322375.1 Brachybacterium sp.
AAGGAGTCCCGCGCGTCCGGGCCGTCGGCGAAGCGGCGCGCGGGCAGGGCGACGGCGGTGAGGAGGGCACCGGCGAGCGCAGCGGCCATGACGCGAGTAGCAGGGGTGTCGGGGAGGGAGGCGCCGCCTGGGTTGCGACGCTGCACAGGGATCGTCATGCCGGCAGAGAGTAGGCAGGGGCGATGAGAGGACGGGGCGCGGGGATGAGAGGTGCATGAGAGAGGTCTCAAACTCCGCTCAGTGCCCTTCCAGCGCCGTCCCTCCACAGGGTTCTGCGGTCCACAGGGACGGGCCGCGGTGCCCGGGTGTGGGCGGGTCTTGCCACACTGGGGGCATGAGCACCACGCCGCACGCCCCTGGTCCCTCGGTGAACAGTCCTTCGGCCGACGACGCCGCTCTGCACGCGGAAGCGCTCGAGGCGCTCGTCGCGCTCACCGGGCGGCAGGACGCGCGTTTCCACCCCGGGCAGTTCGAGGCGATCCAGGCGCTGGTCGCCGAGCGGCGCCGCGTGCTGGTCGTCCAGCGCACCGGCTGGGGGAAGTCTGCGGTGTACTTCCTCGCCGCGCTCCTGCAGCGGCGCCGCGGCGCGGGACCGGTCCTGATCATCTCCCCGCTCATCGCACTCATGCGCGACCAGGTCGCCGCCGCCCGACGGGCCGGGGTGCGGGCGCACGCGATCAGCTCCGCGAACCCCACCGAGTGGCGCGACATCGAGGAGCAGCTCGCGGCCGACGCGATCGACGTACTGCTGGTCTCCCCCGAACGGCTCGTGAATCCTCGCTTCCGTGAGGAGCAACTGCCGCGACTCGTGGACCGCTGCGGCCTGCTGGTCATCGACGAGGCGCACTGCATCTCCGACTGGGGGCACGACTTCCGGCCGGATTACCGCCGCCTGCGGGACCTCGTGGGTGAGCTCGGCGAGCAGGTGCCGGTGCTCGCCACCACCGCGACCGCGAACTCGCGCGTCGTGGCCGATGTCGCCGAGCAGCTCGGTACGGGCGGCGGAGCAGGGCGTGAGGTGCTCACGCTGCGCGGTTCCCTCACCCGCGAGTCGCTGCGACTCGGCTCGATGTCGCTCCCCGATGACCGCCAGCGCCTGGACTACCTGGTGCGGCACCTGGATTCTTTCGAGGGGTCGGGGATCATCTACGCCCTGACGGTCTCCGCCGCGGAGGATCTCGCGACCCTGCTGGACCGGCCCGGACGGCGCGTCCGCGCATATACGGGACGCACCGATCCGGAGGAGCGGGCCGAGCTCGAGCAGGCGCTGAAGGACAACGAGGTCAAGGCCCTCGCCGCCACGAGCGCGCTCGGGATGGGCTTCGACAAGCCGGACCTCGGCTTCGTGATCCATCTCGGTGCGCCCTCCTCCCCCGTCGCCTACTACCAGCAGGTGGGGCGTGCGGGACGTGCGACGGACCGGGCGGACGTGCTGCTGCTGCCCGGCAAGGAGGACCGGGCTATCTGGGAGTACTTCGCGACCGCGTCCATGCCCACGCAGGAGTCCGCCTCGCAGGTCCTCACCGCGCTCGCAGAGGCGCACGGGCCGCTGTCCACCCCGGCGCTCGAGGCACGGGTCGATGTGCGTCGCAGCGCGCTCGAGCTGCTGCTGAAGGTGCTCGCTGTGGACGGCGCCGTCCAGAACGTGAAGGGCGGCTGGGTCTCCACCGGTGCGCCCTGGCATTACGACGCTGAGCGCTACGAGACCGTGGCGCGGGCCCGGCGCGAGGAGCAGCAGGCGATGCTCGACTACGAGTCGCTCACGGGCGGTCCCGCGCAGTGCCGCATGGTGTTCCTCGCCGAGCAGCTCGATGACACGACCGCCGTGCCCTGCGGTCGGTGTGATGTGTGCGCGGGGCCCTGGTACCCGGCGCCCGATGCTCCCTCGACTGCCGCGGCCGGCAGTGCCGCGGGCGGGGAGGACGAGGCCCGGGTCGCGGCGCTGCTGGAGCGGGTGGGTGTGCCGGTCGAGCCTCGCGCGACCTGGCCCTCGGGGCTGGACCGGCTGCTCGGCGCGGGCGCTCCGAAGGGGCGGATCCCCGAGGGCGAGCGCGCCGCGGAGGGCCGGGTCATCGCGCGCATGTCGGATCTGGGCTGGGCGGTGCCGCTGCGGGAGCTGCTGCGCACCGATGAGAACGGCACTCCCCTCGATGCGGTCGTGCCCGAGCGGATCGGGAACCGGATCGTCGAGGTGCTGAAGGACTGGGACTGGGCGCAGCGCCCCGCCGCGGTCGTCGCCATCCCCTCGACCACCCGGCCGCAGCTTGTCGGCTCGCTCGCTACGGGCATCGCCTCGATCGGACGGCTCGAGAACCTCGGTGCCCTCGATCTTGCGCCGGGGGCCGAGTCGCTGCGCGGAGGCGGCAACAGTGCCTTCCGCGTCGCGGACCTGTGGGAGCGCTTCAGTGTGGGGCCCGCGCTAAAGGCCAGGCTCGACGAGCTCGATGGCGCACCGATCCTGCTGGTCGATGACGTGATCGATACCCGCTGGACGACGACAGTCGCGGCGCGACTGCTGCGCCGCGCAGGCGCGGGCCCGGTGCTGCCGCTCGCGCTCGCGCAGCAGGCGTGAGCACTGCACGATGAGCATTGAGGAGGAGCAGGTCCGCGCGGAGTTCGACCGACTGCGCACGCAGGGTCTCTCAGAAGCGCGTGCGATCGAGACCGTGGCGATAGAGCTCGACCTGAGCCTCGATGACTGTCTCTCGGTCATCGGAGGGGCGGACCTGGCAGCGCAGATCTCCGATCACTGGAGGCTCGAGTTCCCCGCAGTGGGTCCTCCCGCGATGAGGAGGCACCCTCGCTGATCGACGACCGCGCAGCATGTGGATGGAAGGCCGCTGAGGCGATGCAGCGCGTTCACTCCGTCCCGGCGTCCTCCCCGTCGGCGTCGGTGTCGTCCTCTGCCTTCTCCGGAAGGGCGACCGCGTCGGCGCCGCCTGCCAGGAGGGCGACGAAGCCGGCCTCGTCGAGGATCCGCAGGCCCAGGTCCCGGGCCTTCGTCTCCTTGGAGCCGGCGTTCTCGCCGACCACCACGAAGTCTGTCTTCTTCGAGACGGAGCCGGATGCCTTGCCGCCGCGGGAGATGATCGCCTCCTTCGCGCCGTCACGGGTGAAGCCCTCGAGCCCGCCGGTGACGACGATTGTGAGGCCCTCGAGGGTCTTCACGAAGCCGTCCTCGACCTCGTCGGCCATGCGCACGCCGGAGGCGGCCCAGCCGTCGACGATCTCGCGGTGCCAGTCGACCTCGAACCACTCCACGACGGCTTCGGCGATGATCTGGCCGACTCCGTCAGTCTCGGCGAGCTGCTCGACGCTCGCCTCACGGATCGCGTCCATGGTCCCGTAGGCGGCCGCAAGGGAACGCGCGGCGGCAGGTCCCACGTGCCGGATCGACAGGGCGACAAGCACCCGCCACAGCGGCTGGTCCTTTGCCTTCTCCAGTTCGGTGATCAGCTCGCCGGTGGTCTTCAGCGCCGCGGGCTCCTTGACCTGCTTCCAGGCGTTCTCGCGCTTGTAGTGGCGGAACTGAGGACGGGTCCAGAAGGCGGGCTGGATGCGCCAGTCCCCCGTCGGCTCGCCGTCGCGGCGCTCGGGCTGCCAGACCACGACGTCAGCGAGCTCGTCGGCGGTGAGGTCGAAGAGGTCCGCGCCGGTGTCGATGACGGGCTGCTGGATGGCGGGCAGCAGCGGGTCCTCCGGCGAGGTGATCCGCAGCAGCGGCACCCCGTCGGTCCCGTCCACGACCTCGCCGTTCTTGACGACCACGAAGGCGTCCAGCTCCGTGTCCGAGACGTCGCGGATCGGGAGATAGATCGCATGGTCCCCGGTGAGCGCGGCGAGCGCCTCGGGGCGACGCTTGTCCGGGTCGGTGAGCGCGATCGCGCTCTCCTCGCCGAGAGACTCGATATCGAAGGCGCCACGGGAACCAGCGTGCTCGACGCGGCCGGTGACCTGGGCAGGGCAGGTGCGGCGGTTCGGGCAGCGCCAGTCCTTGTCACCCTCCTTCTCGGGCCGGATCTCGGTGCCGCAGGCGGGACACTCCTTCGGCATGACGAAGGGGCGCTCAGTGCCGTCGCGCAGCGACTCGACCGGACCGAGGATCTCGGGGATCACGTCCCCGGCCTTGCGCAGCACGATCGTGTCGCCGATGAGCACGCCCTTGCGCTCGACGTCGAACTGGTTGTGCAGGGTCGCCTTCGCGACGGTGGATCCCGCGACAAACACCGGTTCCATGATCCCGAAGGGGGTGACGCGCCCGGTACGTCCCACCTGCACCTGGATGTCGAGCAGCTTGGTGGTGACCTCCTCCGGCGGGAACTTCACCGCAATCGCCCAGCGGGGCGCGCGGGAGGTGGAGCCGAGCGCGCGCTGTTGGGCGAAGGAGTCCACCTTGACGACGATCCCGTCGATCTCGTGCTCGAGGTCGTGGCGGTGCTCGCCGTGGTGCTCGACATACGCGGCGACCTCGTCGACCGTCTCCGCGAGACCGAGGTGAGTGCTCGTGGGCAGGCCCCAGGACTTCAGCAGCTCATACATCTCGGACTGGGATTCCACCGGCGGGTCCGGCCAGGCGCCGAGGCCGTGGACGGTCAGGTGCAGCGCATTGATTCTTGCGTCTCCCGCCTCCAGGAGGAGCCGGACGATTTGAATCCGCTCCTCGACCTTTGCCGGATCCATCTGGTATTCCGCTTCGAGCTCTTCAAGCTCGCTGCGCAGTTTCCCCTGCTGTTGTCTCAGTCCGCCCGCTGCAGAGTTCCGCGGATTGGCGAACTGCGGAAACCTACGTTCCGCGATCTTGCGTCGCTTCGACTCGTCGAACTCGGCAGCATTTCCGTACCGCGCTTCATGGAGGTGTCGCAGCCCTTCCACCTCACGCTCACGAAGCTCAGACTGAAGCTCATTAAGGCGCTTGAAATCCGCAGTGGGCATGAACACTTCGCCGCGCACCTCGACCAGCGGCGGGTGCCCCTCCCCCGCGAGTCGGTGCGGGATGCCCTCGATTCGCAGGGCGTTGGACGTGACGTCCTCGCCGGTGCGGCCATCACCCCGCGTCGCGGCGCTGACCAGCTCTCCGTTCTCGTAGCGGAGGTTGATCGCGAGCCCGTCGATCTTCAGCTCGTTGAGGAAGCGGACACTTCCGCCGAGCTCCGCGGTGACATGCGCGCACCACTCCCGCAGCTCCTCGACGGAGAAGACGTTGTCCAAGGACTGCATCCGCTCGGCGTGCTCGATCTCGGGCAGTCCGGCGGCGGGCGCGCCGCCGACGGTGCGGGTGGGCGAGTCCACGGAGGCGAGCTGCGGGTTCTGCTCCTCGAGCTGCCGCAGCTCCTGCTCCAGCGCGTCGTACTCCCCATCGGCCATGGTGGGGGCGTCGTGCTCGTAGTAGTCCACCCTCGCCTGCTCGATCTGCGCGGTGAGGGCGGCGATGCGCTGCTGCGCGTCGGTGGTCTCGTCGGCGGGGCGGGATGACTGCTCGTTCGTGCTCACCGCACCATTGTCCTCCACGGGGCCGACGGGCCGCGACCCCCCGGCGCCGGGAGCCGTCGTGGCCGCGAGTCAGGTCACGGCGTTGCTCACGGCGCGGGGACGGCGGGGCGGGCTGCGCGGACGGCGCGCGGAGTGGTGCCGGTGCGCTCGCGGAAGACACGGTTGAAATGCGTGACGGTCGCGAAGCCGACGCTCTCGGCGATCTGCCCGATCGGCTGATCCGTCTCCACGAGCAGACGCCGCGCCTGGTCGACCCGCAGATCGGTGACGTAGGTGATCACCGTGGTGCCGGTGTGGCGCCGGAACTCCCGGGAGAGGTGATGCCTGCTGACGAAGAACTGGTCAGCGAGATCCGCGAGCTCGATGTGCTCGCGGTAGTGATCGTGGAGGTGGCGCACGACCTGCGCGATCCGCGTCTCCCGTGCGGCGGTCGCGGCGTCCACGGACTGCTGGCGCTGGAGGACCAGCAGCAGCTGGGTGAGCTGCAGGCGCATCTCGTCCTGGGACCGCTCGCCGAGCTCCTCCTGGGTGTACAGCAGCTGGTCCACGAGCCTCCGCACCGCGGCGAGCCCTGCCTCCGAGGGGCGGAAGACCTTCGTGCCGGCCGAGACCTCCTCGAGCACATGCGGGTAGAGGACCGCCTCCGGCCGCGCGTACACGACCACGCGGCGGAAGGGCACACCGGGCGGGCTGTACGAGAAATGCTCGTCGGCCGGTGGGAAGGTGATGATCTCGGGGGCACGCAGGCGATGCACGGACCCGGCGGAGAAGTGGTCCCGCCGACCGTCCTCGAGGACGTAGACCTCGAGGTAGTCGTGACGGTGGGGCCGGATCATGTTGTCGTCCACCCCGGTCACGCGGGCGACAGCCACCTGCCGCCCTCGCGCCATGAGCTCCCCTGCCACATCCTGCATCGTCGCGCCTCCTCAGCCTCAGCCCGCCAGAGCCTCAGCTCACCAGGCCCATCATGCCCGGGACCGCGAGGGACAGCGCGGGCACGTAGGTGATGAGCAGCAGCAGCGCGACCAGCACCGCGAAGTAGGGCAGCAGGCGCGGGACCACCTGCTCGATCGAGACTCCGGAGACACCGGTCGCGACGAACAGCACCGAACCGACCGGCGGTGTCATCGTGCCGATGCACATGGCGAGGATGAGCACCATGCCGAAGTGGACGGGATCCATACCGGTCTCCACCGCGATCGGGAGGAAGATCGGGGTGAAGATCAGGATCGCGGGGGTGATGTCCAGGAACGTGCCCACCACCAGCAGGATCACGACCATCAGCGCGAGGATCAGCACCGTGGAGTCGGTGGTGCCCACGATCGCGGAGGTGAGGGCGGCCGGGATCCCGGAGTAGGCCATCACCCACGCCATCGCCGAGGACGCCGCGATCAGGAACATCACCACACCGGTCGAGGCGACGGTGCGCACCGCGATCTGGCGCAGCGCCGCACCGTCCAGCGAGCGGTAGATCAGCGAGAGCACGGTGCAGTACAGGACCGCGACCGCCGCACCCTCCGTTGCCGTGAACACGCCGGTGACGATGCCGCCCACGGCGACGACGACGAGCAGCAGCGAGGGGATCGCGCGGAGGAAGGTCAGCAGCGCGGTGCGGGCATCAACCCGCTCGGAGCTGCGGTAGCCGGCGCGGCGGGCAGTGACGAAGGCGACCGCCATGACCGCGATCCCCATGAGGATGCCGGGCACGTAGCCGGCCATGAACAGCGCCGCGACGCTCACTCCCCCGGCGACCGTCGCGTACACGATCGCGGCGGTGGTGGGCGGGATGAGCAGGCCCACCGAAGCGGAGGCGATGTTCACGGAGGTGGAGTACGCGGGGTCGTAGCCCGCGGTGCGCTGGCGCTCGTGGAGGGTGCCGCCGATCGCGGCAGCGGAGGCCACAGCAGAGCCGGACAGCGAGCCGAACAGCATGTTCGCCAGCACGTTCGTGTGGGCGAGGGAGCCGGGCACGCGGCCTGCGACGACAAGCGCGAGATCGACCAGGCGTCTCGCGATCCCGCCGTTGTTCATGATGTTCCCGGCGAGGATGAACAGCGGCACGGCGAGCAGCGAGAAGCTCTCCACGCCGGTGCTCATCTGCTGGCCGACGATGTAGGTGGTCCCGGACCAGGGCAGCATCGTCAGCGCCGTGATGAAGGCGGAGACGAGGATCCCCACCGAGATCGGGACGGACAGGGCGAGCAGGATGGCGAAGGTGCCGAACAGGATGGTGGCGGCGAGCAGCGGGTCCATCAGTTCTCCTCCTCCTCGAGGGTCGTGGCCGGGGCGCGCAGGGTCTCCAGGAGGTTCAGCACCTGGGCGGCGGCGATCCCGACTCCGGTGATCGGCGCGATGAGATAGACGAGGCCGCGGGAGATGCCCAGCAGCGCGGAGATGTCGTGGCGGGAGGTCCAGGCGAGCATCGCGCCGCCGATGCCGAGCACCAGCACGGCGAGCGCGAGGATCAGCACGTCGATCCCGATCCCGACCCGTCGGCGAGCCCGGACGGAGAGCCTCTCGCGCACGAGGGTCAGCGCCATGTGCTCGCGCTGGAAGAACGCATACGCAGCGGCGAGGAAGGACACCCAGACGAGGGCGTAGCGCACCAGTTCCTCGGTGAAGGCGACGGGCGCGCCGAGGACGTAGCGGGTGAAGATCTGCAGCAGGACCAGCAGCGTCATCGCGCACAGCAGGCCGACGCAGACCCAGAGCAGACCGCGGGAGATCCGCTCGCGCAGGAGGTGG
>DAHVRS010000136.1 GCA_027322375.1 Brachybacterium sp.
TCGACCGCCGCCGCGAGGAGCAGGTCGTGCCCGAGGTGATGGATGCCGTGCAGCTGCTCGAGGTGCAGCGCGCCGTCGAGGACGTGCACGTCGAGCCGGCCGTCGGCCACTACGCGGTCGAGCTGGTCAGCGCGACCCGCCGCCACCCGCACGCGCTCGTCGGCGCGTCCCCGCGCGGCACCCTCGCCCTCATCACCGCCGCGCGCGCCCTCGCGCTGATCCGCGGCCGCGGATACATCGTCCCCGAGGACATCAAGGACCTCGCCCACCCCGCGCTCGACCACCGCGTCACCGTGAAGCCCGAGCTGTGGCTGCAGAACGCGACCGGCGCCGGCGTGGTCGACGGGGTGCTCGAGCAGGTCCCGGTCCCGGCCGCCTCTCCGGAGCCGGTCGGGACGCCGGCGTGACTGCTCCGGGCGCCGCCCCCGAGGCGCCGACGGTCCGCACCCGGCCCACGGCCGCGCTCGTACGCGCGGCGATCGTCGGCGCGCTCGCGCTGGTCCTCGCGGTGCTGACCGGCAGGCCTCCGCTCGTGCTCTTCGGCCTGCCGCTCGTGGTCTGGGCGATCGCCGCCCTCGCCCTGCGCATCGCCCGCGGCGAGGAGCTCGGCACCGCCCAGCCCACGGCGCAGTTGAACCGTCGGCGGATCGAGGAGGACAGCGCCGCGACCCTCACGGTGAGCGGCGTGAGCGGGCAGCTCGTCTCGGCGACTCTCCCGATGCAGCCCCATTCCGAGCTCGCGCCCCGCTACGGTTCCGCGACCGGGGACGGGCAGGCACGGCTGCGGATCGGCGCGAAGCGGTGGGGCAGGATCCGGGTGGGGCCCGTGCACGTGCTGGTCTCCGACGCGCTCGGCGCCTATCGCGCCCAGCTCACGCTGCCGGCGACCTCGCTGCAGGTGGTGCCGAACCCTGTGGTGCTCGATGCCCCCGTGGACGTGCCCACCCCGATCGGGGTCTCCGGCGCGCACCTCTCGCGCCGCCGCGGGGACGGCACCGCCCTGTCCGAGGTCCGGGCCTTCCGCCCCGGCGACCGCCTGCACCGGATCAACTGGCGCGTCACGAACCGCACCGGCGAGCTGCACACGAACGCGACCTTCACCGAGCAGGACACCGACGTCCTCATCGTCACCGACACCACCACCGACGTCTCCCCCGGCCCGTGGGCGGGCGACGACGCCCCCACCAGCCTGGACATGACGGTCCGGGCCACGAGCGCTGTGGCCCGCCACTATCTCGCCGCCGGGGACCGCGTCTCGGTCTTCGACATCGGCCACCTCATCGGCCCGGTCCCGCCCGGCTCCGGTCCTCGGCAGCTGCGCGTCCTCACCGATGCGCTCTCCCGTGCGGGCCGTGACGATGGCGATTCCCGCGCCCTGCGCCGCCTGCGCTCGGTCCGGCCCGGAACGCTCACCGTGGTGTGCTCGCCACTGCTGCGCGCCGAGGCGATCGGGCAGATCGGCGAGCTCGTCGCGCACGGCGCGGACGTGATCGTGGTGGACACCCTCCCCCCGAGCGTCGGCGATGTCTCCGTCCTGAACGGCCGACCGCTGCGGCTGGAGGGCCGGACCTCGGAGCGGTTCTGGCCCGAGGCGTGGGCGCTGCGCCGTCTGCAGCGCGAGACGACGGTGCGGGAGCTGCGCGAGGCCGGGGTGCCGGTCACCACCTGGGAGGGCCCCAGCTCGTTGGCCCCGGTGCTGCTGTCCCTCTCCGCCGCCCGCACCGCTCCCCGCCGACGGAGGTCCTGATGTTCCTCAACCGTGTGATCGACCCGATCGCCGACTGGCTGCTCGAGCTGCGCGCGATCTCCCCCGGGCAGTGGCTGCTGCGCGGGACCGGCACCGCCGCGACGCTCGGCGCGATCGCCGCCGCGTTCACCGGAGAGCAGGGCCTGAACATCCACCTGGGCACGATCGTCATCCTGCTCGCCTGCCTCGTCGCACTCATCGCGCAATGGATCGACCCCGATGCGGACCTGGGCTCGCTCGCACCCATCGCGATCCTGCTGTCGCTGCTGGGTCGGCCGAGCCCCAGCTGGGGTATGGCGGTCCTGCTCGGTGCGCTGCTGCTGCTGGCCCATGTCGCCTGGGCGCTCGCGGCCGTGCACCCTGCGCGCGGGGAGCTCGCGGCCGACGCCTGGAGCCGGGCCGGCCGCGCCTTCGCCCTCGTGCTCGCCGTGAGCGTGCTGGGCGGCGTGCTCGTTCTCGCCCTCTCGCAGGTGCAGCTGGGGGCCTGGACGATGGTGCTCGCGGTCCTCGCCGCGATCGGGCTGTGGGCGGCGGTCATGCCGCGGGCGCGCTGAGAGCGGCGTCCGGCCCCGCGTGACCCGCCCCTCTTCCCCGCACCGACGGGCCCCGCAGAGGACTACCGTGGCGAGCATGTGGCAGATGATGGATCTCCTGTACGCGCACAAGAAGGACATGGTCGCGCGGGAGGACGCCCTCCCCGGCCGGGACGCGTACCCCTACCCGCTCGCGCGCGAGCACGCCGTGCTCGGCACCGACATGCTGGGCCCGGACGCTCCGACGGACCCGCGGCCCTGGCCCACCGGGACCGAGGAGATCATCCTGGCCGGCGGCTGCTTCTGGGGCATCGAGCGGATCGCCTGGCAGGTCCCCGGCGTGCACACCACCTCCTCGGGCTATGCGGGCGGATTCACCCCGCACCCCACCTACGAGGAGGTGTTCTCCGCCCGCACCGGGCACGCAGAGGCCGTGCGCGTGATCTACAGCGGCGGGGAGGAGACCCTGCGCGCCCTGCTCACACAGTTCTGGGAGCAGCACGATCCGACGACCGCGAACCGGCAGGGCAATGACGTGGGCACCGAGTACCGCAGCGCCGTCTACTGGACCACCGACGCGCAGGGCGAGATCGTGCGCGAGTCCGTCACCCGTTACCAGGAAGCGCTGGATGCGGCCGGGCGCGGGGCGATCACCACGGAGCTCGCCCCGCTCGCCGAGGCCGGCAACGGCCTCTACTACACGGCCGAGCCCGAGCATCAGCAGTACCTCGCGAAGAACCCCGCCGGCTACTGCAACCACGGATTCAACGGAGTCGCTTGCGCGCTCTGACCGCGCGGCCTGACGACGCGGGCTGAGTACGCGGCCTGACAGGGCTGCTGCGGCCGTGCGCCCGTCGGAGCGTCAGCTCGCGGGCGGGAGCCCC
>DAHVRS010000547.1 GCA_027322375.1 Brachybacterium sp.
GTCGTAGGCCGTGAAGCTCAGGACCAGGGCGACGATGATCGGGATCCCGATCCAGAGCAGAGTATGAATGGTCGCCGGGGCGGCCAGGAGCATGCCCCAGCGTGCCTCGGCGGCGCGGGGGCCGCTGCGCCGGCGGGTCACCGCCGGCGCCTGGGCCCCCGCGGTGCGGGGAGCAGTCGTCGTCGACATCGACTCAGAGCCGCGAGATCGCGTCGGTGGCGAGCTTCTCCATGTCAGCGAGCGTCTTGTCGACGTCGGCCTGACGGGTCAGGCACGCCTCGATGATCGGCTGGAGGTTGCCACGGATCTCCATCCATGCAGCGGAGCCGCCCTCAGCAGCGCCAGCCTTGTCGAGGTGCTCAAGTGCGAAGGCCGTGAGGAAGTTGTCCGTGATCTCGGGGGTGTCCGGGATATCCGCCGTCGGCGGGACCTTGCCGGTGGCGGCGTTGCCGGCGGCGAGCATCTCGGGGGTCATCAGGTGCTTCACCAGGGCTGCGGCGGCATCCGTGTTCTGCGAGCGCTGACCGACGGAGACCATCGTCCCGCCCTGGAACATCACCGGATCGTTGCCGTTTCCTCCAGGGAGGAGGAACATGCCGACGGCACCCTCCTCGGTGAGCTGCGGAGCCATGTCCTTCCATGATTCCCAGTCTGCGGTGCTCACCAGCTGCATCGCCGCGGTGCCCTGCATGAAGGGAGTCGGCTGGCCTTCAGCGGCCTGGAGGTTGTAGTCGATCGCTCCCTCGTCCATTCGATCGAGGATCCACTGGGTCGCGAGCCGACCAGGCTCCTCCTGCATCGCCGGGGCCAGGCCGTCCTCGGTGAACAGGGTTCCGCCGAACGCGTAGAGCATGTGGATCCAGCCCTGGCGAATGTTCTTGGTCAGCAGGTCGAACCCGACAACTCCGTCGCCGGTCAGCTCCTCGCTGATCTGGGCGAGCTCCTCCATGGTGGCAGGCGCTTCGGTGATGCCCTTGGCCTCGAACATGTCCTTGTTGTAGACCACGAAGCGCAGGTCCATGCCGATCGGCAGAGAGTAGTACTTGTCCTCGTAACGGCAGGACGTGAGCAGTGCTTCATCGAGACCCAGGCCGTCCACATAGTCGGTGGGGAGCTCGGCGAAGATCTTCTTGTGCGCGAACGGAGGGGTCCACCCCACGCCCGTCATGATGACATCGGCGACGAGACCGCCAGCGATCGACGTCGAGAGCTTCTCATTGAGCTTGTCCCACGCGACCTGGTCAACCTTGACCTTCAGTCCCTCATGCTGGTCGGTGAACTGCTTGATCATGTCGTCGAGGCCCTGGCGGGCGTCACCGGTGAAGTCCGGCGTGAGCAGAGTGATCTCGCCGGACAGTTCGGTTGCCTCAGCGGCGAGGTCAACGGGGCCGTCGGACGAGGAGCCTCCGCCGGAGGACCCGCACGCGGCGGCGGTGAGCCCCACCCCGGTGACACCGGCGGCGGAGAGAAGTGAGCGTCGAGAGAGCATCGCTGGTCCTTCGAAGAGAGGGTCGGCTTCGGATGCTGGGCTTCGCAGTGAGCTTTCGTCGGCCGTCGTTGGCCTCTGATGCCCAGCAGCGGTACGCGTCTGCTGCATCCCTTCGGATGAGTCGCAGCTCTCGCACCGTGTGCCTGAGAGTGGTCCGGAGTTCTCAGAAACGGACAAAGTTGCCATGAGTTGCCGAGAGCGCTTTCCGGCGTGCCAAAACGGTTAACGCCAGACGTTTGCGCAGGTGACGGGGCCGTCGCTCCGAAGGTCGGTCGCGGAGAGAGGTTTGGCAACGCTGTGCCGTTATGGAAATGGAACCCTACTCGTCAGTAGCTCTTCGTCGTCGGGCAGGAGCTGTTCACCACGAGGCGCTCCAGGGGCGAGAGGTGCTGCTGCGACATCGCAACGGCTTAGCTCGAACTGCGCACCACGAGCTGCGGCGAGATGCTGATATGGCGCGGCGGCGGAAGCTCCTCGGGGCCGTCGGCGCGGATGTGGTCGAAGACGGTCCGCACGGCGAGGCGGCCGATCTCCCTGCCCGGCGGGGAGACTGCGGTGAGCGGAACGATGCAGTGCTCGGCGAACTCGTCGTCGTAGGCGACGATCGCGAGGTCCTCAGGGATCCGGAGTCCCCGCTCCAGCGCCTTCTCGACCAGGCGCGCCGCGTAGTAGTCGGTGTGCACGAGCATCGCGCGCACCCCGCCCGCGAGGCTCGCCGTGAGCAGGGCATCCAGGGCGGGGTCGACAGGGTCGTCGGGGCCGCCGTCATCCTTGGGCAGGGAGCAGATCGGCAGGGCCTCGAGCCCCAGATGCTCGCTGGCGCGCGCATAGCCGGCGCGGAGCGAGGACGCGGTGGGGGTGCGGTCCAAGAGTGCGAGACCGATCCGGTCATGGCCGCGGGAGTGGAGGTGCTAGAGCGCAGCGAGGGCGCCACGGACATGGTCGGTGCGCACCCAGTCATGCTCGGCGAGGCTCCCGGTGCGCTCGAGATCCCGTTCGACCAGCACCGTCGGAACCGGCACGGCGGAGAGCTCCTCGGCGAGGTCCTCCAGCGACCGGCCTCGCAGGGTTGGCGCGATGACCAGGCCCGAGATCCCGAGAACGAGCAGCTGGCGGATCTGCCGCCGCTCTGTCGCGGCGCGGTAGTCGGTGGAGGCCATCGCGAGACGGGCGTGGAGCGCGAGCGCCGCCTCATGCGCCCCGCGCGTCACCTCCGGGAAGTGGGAGCCCGCCCCGGGCAGGAGCAGGCCGATCGGGGTGCGAGCTGGAGCCGGGCGGGTGGTCGCCTCGGCGGAGATCGCACCGCCGTGGACGCGTGCGAGATGCCCGCCCTGCTCGAGGTGGATGATGTCGCGCCGGATCGTCACCTCGGAGACGCCGAGCTGGGCGGCGACCTCGGACGCGCGGATGCTGCCGCGCAGGGACAGCTCGCGCAGCAGGTGCTCATGACGTGCGCGCGGAAGGTGCGCGGAGAGGTGAGGCGGGGAGGGCATCGCAGTCCTTGAGTTGCCGGGATCCTCGCGCCACCGTAGGCCGCAGCGACCGCTCCTGCACGGTGATGATCGAAAATGTCCGTTCTGCGCGAGACGGGTACGAAGCCGGACACGATGACTGCGCCGGGTGACGAGGCGAGGACGCCTCCCGCGCCACCGCGGATGCACCGGCCCCGACACCGTCGTCACGAAGGAGACCACGATGCGCACCCTCCGACTCCCGCGCCGGCACGCCCTCGCCCTCGGCGGCGCAACCGCCCTCGGCGCGGCACTCACCGCCTGCGGCCCGAACGCCTCCTCCAGCTCCAAGACCGGCTCTGACTCCGACGCCGACGGCGCTGCGCTGCGGATGACCTGGTGGGGAGGGGACAAGCGGGCCGCGATCACCCAGGAGGTGATCGACCTGTACGAGGGCGAGAACGACGGCGTGACGATCACCGCCGAGCCCGCCGACTTCTCCTCCTACTGGGACAAGCTCGCCACCCAGACCGCCGCCGGCGACGCCCCGGACATCATCCAGATGGAAGAGGCCTTCCTCGCCGAGTACGCGGAGCGCGGCGCGCTGCTGGACCTCTCGACCGCGGGACTGGACACCTCCGGCTTCACCGAGGGCCTCGCCGATGCGGGCACCGTGGGCGATGCCGGGAAGGTGGGCGTGCGCGGCGGCTCGAACGCCCCGATCATGCTCGTGAACGTCTCCCTGTTCGAGAAGGCCGGGATCGACCTGCCGGATGACACCACCTGGACCTGGGACGACCAGCTCGAGATCGCGAAGGCGATCACCGACGCGACCGAGGACGGCACCTACGGCACCGGCCAGTTCTCGGTGAACCCCGTGGTGTTCCGCGCCTGGATGCGCCAGCACGGCAAGGCCCTGTGGACGGACGGCGCGCTCGGCTTCGACGTCGCCGACGCGACCGGCTTCTTCGAGCACATCGGGGCGATGTTCGACTCCGGTGCCGGCCCCGACGCCTCTCTCACCCAGGAGGACTACGCCTCGAGCATCGAGCAGTCCCTCTTCGGCACCGGACGCCAGGGGATGACGGTCGCCTGGTCCAATCAGACCGTCGCCTTCACCGATGTGCTCTCCGACGAGCTGCGCCTGATGCGCCTGCCCGCCGCACCCGGCGACGGCGGGAACCACCAGATGTGGCTGAAGGCCGGGATGTTCTGGTCCGTCGCCTCGAGCAGCGCGAACCCTGAGGCCGCGGTCGCGTTCATCAACTACTTCTTGAACTCCTCCGAGGCTGCCGAGCATCTCGGCGTCGAGCGCGGTCTCCCGCCGAACACGGAGATCCGTGAGGAGGTCAAGGGCCGCCTGGAGGGGATCGAGCTCGAGACCCTCGAGTTCGTCGACGAGATCACGCCCGAGGTGGGTGCGGATCCCGAGCTCGCACCGCAGGGCGGCTCGCAGTTCGAGTCCCTCCTGAACCGCGTCGGGGAGTCGTTCATGTTCAGGCAGCTCGACGCCGCCGGCGCCGCGAAGCAGATGGTCGACGAGCTCACCGCCGCGATCGCCTGACTGCTGCTGTGCCCCCGCGACACTCTCGCGCGGGGACAGCTCGGTTCAGGACACGCGCAGCAGCACCGCGCCGTGGGGCGGGATCCTCACATCCAACGCGGTGGAGCCGGGGGCGACGCCGCGCGCTGCATCGGACTGCACGGTGACCTCGCGCGGGCGCACCAGCTCACCGCTCCACAGCTCGCGCACCTCCCCGTCCAGCCGGGCGGGAAGGCCCACGTTCTGGCTGTCCAGCGCCACCTCGAGCACGTCCGCGCCCACGTTGAACGCGGCGACGTAGCGCTCGCCGTCCTGCCCCTCCGCGGTCCACAGGATCAGCGGGTCCTCGCGGAACACCTCCCGGCTCGCGCGCGCCGTGGCGTGCAGGGCGAGCACGTCCGGGTTCTGCAGCAGCGCGATCGTGGCCGGGTCGGAGCTGGGCAGATCGCCGCCCACCATGAGCGGGGAGCGGGCGATCGCCCACAGCGTCATGAGCGTCGTCTGCTCATCCAGGGTCAGCAGCGAGTCGCGGGGCTCGCCCCGTTCGGCGCGGATCCCGATCCGGCCCAGCGGCAGCATGTCCCCGTCGGGCCAGCCGTCCGGACCGGCGTGCGGGGCCCAGCGGGCGAAGCGCGCGAAGTTCGCCTCCACGTCCTCCCACCGGTCCCACAGGTCATCGCAGATCCGCCACATCGTCGCGTGCTCGCGCAGATGGTTCAGACGCGTGAGGGACAGGTCCCGGCCCGGGGAGAGGCTCAGCTGCATCGGCCGGCCGCAGCGGTCGATCGCGCCGGCGAAGGCCTCGATCTCCGCGGCCTGGTACGGCCAGAGCATGTCGTCGACCTTGAGGAAATCCACGCCCCAGGAGGCGTACAGCGCGAGCACCGAGTCGTAGTACGCGCCCGCGCCCGGCACGCTGTGGTCGATGCCCACCATGTGCGGGTTCCACTCACAGCTGTTGGACGGCTCCGCGATGTCGGCGGCGTGCAGATCCGTGCCGAGCACGGGGGAGTTCTCCGCGACAGCACGCCGCGGGATCCCGCGCATCACGTGGATGCCGAGCCGCAGCCCGAGCGCATGGATCCGGGCCGCGAGCGGGGCGAAGCCCGCGCCGTCGGCCGCACTCGGGAACCGGGCCGGGTCCGGCAGCAGCCTGCCGTTCTCGTCCATGACCAGCGGGGCATCCTCGTTGTAGCCGTGGGAGCGGGCCGACGGGTCCGACCAGTCGATGTCGATCACGACCGTGTCCCAGCCGTACGGGGCCAGGTGCTCGGCGAGGAACTCGGCGTTGGCGAGCACCTCCGCCTCGGTGACGGTGGTGCCGAAGCTGTCCCAGGAGTTCCAGCCCATGGGAGGGCGCGGGGCGGCGGCAGGACTCATCAGGTCACGCTTCCCTTTCTCAGCTCAGGCTCCGAGCAGACGGTCGACGTAGTCGTTGCGGAATATGCGGTCCGGATCCAGCCGGTCCCGCAGCGTGCGGAACCGCTCCAGGTCCGGGTACTGCGCACGCACCGTCTCGGGAGCGATCGTGAACACCTTGCCCCAGTGCGGGCGCGGCGCGAAGGGGGCGAGCCGCTCCTCGATCTCGGGCAGCAGCGCCGCGACCTCGGCCGGGCGCTGCTTCCAGGTGAAGTGCACGCACGCGCTGTCGCGATGCTGGGCGGGGGAGAGCCACAGCTCATCGGCGGCGACGGTCCGCACCTCAGAGGCGTGCAGCAGCGGGCGGATCCGCTCCCCGAGCGGCATCACGGCCGCGAGCGCCGCGCCGATCTGCTCCCGCGGCACGAAGTACTCCGACTGGATCTCCTCGCCGCTGGAGGGCGTGAACTCGAGCCGAAAATGAGGCAGGCGCTCATGCGCCGGACCGGGCTCGCCGGACTGGTCGGTACAGAAATCGGCGGGCATCCCCGGCAGGGGGTGCACGGGGCCGGGCGCACGACGGCCGCCGAGCCACTCCTCCGGCAGGGTCTCGTCCTCGTCCACGCGCTGCTTCACCCAGGCCTGGGCGACGTGCCCGTCCCAGTGGTGGAACAGGCTCACGCTCGCCCCGGCGCCGAGCATCGCGGCGAGGCTCTCTTCGTCCATGCCAGAATCCGGGAAGTCGAGGTGGACCGTCTGCCGCATCGGCGTGGCGGGCACCAGATCCAGGGTCAGGTGCGTGGCGATCCCGAGCATGCCGAGGGACAGCACGACCCCGTCGAAGATCTCCGGATCACCCTGCCGCGAGAAGGTCAGCAGGTCACCCGAGGCGGTGACCAGCTCGATCGCGGCCACGGAGGAGGCGAGGGAGCGGGAGCGGTTCCCGGAGCCGTGGGTGCCGGTCGCGCTCGCCCCGCCCACCGAGATGTGCGGCAGCGATCCCATGTTCGGCAGCGCGAGACCTGCCGCGTGGGCGGCGAGGGCGAGCTCGCCGTAGCGCACCCCGGCACTGACCCGCACCGTCCGCGCGGCGGTGTCGATGTCGATCTTCAGCGGCATGTCCGCGAGGGTCACGAGCGGCCCGTCGGACGCGGCGACCTCGGAGAAGGAGTGACGGGTGCCGAGCGCCCGGAGCCGTGAACTGCCCGCCACGAGCTGCTGCAGCTCATCGACGGACGCCGGCGCGTGCAGCGGCCCGGGCCCGTAGTCGACGGTACCGGACCAGCTGCGTCCGGGCGCTCGGCCGGTCACCTCAGAATCCCTGGGCGAGGCGGTGGTAGACCTGGTTGGTGCGCAGGTCCTGGGCGAAGGAGCGCACCGTGGTGGTCTCGTCGATGATCGCGAGCTCGAGATCGCCGATGGTCGCGAGGTCCTCCCAGACCTCCAGTCCCACCGCGGAGGTCATCACGGTGTGGTGAGCGGCGCCGGCGGTCAGCCAGCACTCGGCGGAGGTCGCGAAGTCCGGGGCCGGCTCCCACACCGCGCAGGCCACGGGCAGCTTCGGCAGCTCCTCATCGGGCTCGACGACCTCGACCACGTTCGCGACCAGGCGGAAGCGCTCGCGCATGTCCGAGAGTGCGACGACCACGGCGGGGCCGGCGTCGGCCGAGAACTTCAGCCGCACCGGGTCCTCGCGGTCCCCGATCCCCAGCGGGTGGATCTCGAGGGTGGGCTTGCCGGTGGTGAGGGAGGGGGAGACCTCGAGCATGTGCGCGCCGAGGATCTTCTCCTTCCCGGGCGTCATCTCGTAGGTGTAGTCCTCCATCAGGGAGGCGCCGCCGGGCAGGCCATAGCCCATCACCGCGGCGACCCGCACGAGGATCGCGGTCTTCCAGTCGCCCTCGGCGCCGAAGCCGTAGCCGTCGGCCATGAGGCGCTGCACGGCGAGGCCCGGCAGCTGGCGCAGCCCGCCGAGGTCCTCGAAGTTCGTGGTGAACGCGCCGAAGCCGCCGTCCTCGAGGAAGCGGCGCAGGCCCAGCTCCTGCCGGGCGCCGTAGCGCAGCGACTCGTGGCGCTCGCCGCCGCGGCGCAGCTCGGGCACCACGTCGTAGAGCAGCTCGTACTCGGCGACGAGCTCGTCGATCGCGGAGTCCTCGATCGCGTCGACCACGGTGACCAGGTCGCCCACGCCCCAGGTGTTCACGGAGACGCCGAGCCGCAGCTCCGCCTCGGTCTTGTCGCCCTCGGTGACGGCGACGTTGCGCATGTTGTCGCCGAAGCGGGCGAGCTTCAGGGAGTGCATCTCCGCCCAGCCGGTCGCGGCGCGGGCCCAGCGGCCGATCCGCTGCTGCACCGCCTCATCGCTGGCATGGCCGACGACGGTCGTGCGCGCCACGCCGAGGCGGGTGGCGATGTATCCGAACTCGCGGTCGCCGTGCGCGGCCTGGTTCAGGTTCATGAAGTCCATGTCGATCGTGGACCAGGGCAGGGCGACGTTCGCCTGCGTGTGCAGGTGCAGCAGCGGGGTCTGCAGCGCGTCCAGTCCCTGGATCCACATCTTCGCGGGGGAGAAGGTGTGCATCCAGGTGATGACGCCGACGCAGGCCGGGTCCGCGTTCGCGGCCAGTGCGATCTCGCGGATCGCGTCACGGTCGGTGAGGACCGGCTTCCAGAAGATCTTCACGGGGATGTCGGAGGCGGCGTCGAGTGCGTCCGCGATCTCGCGGGACTGTGCGGCGACCTGCTCGAGGGTCTCGGGGCCGTACAGTCCCTGGCTGCCGGTGAGGAACCAGATCTCGCGGGTCTCGAAGGGGT
>DAHVRS010000160.1 GCA_027322375.1 Brachybacterium sp.
ATGATCACTCCCTGCCGAGCACAGCGCATCGTGCCGTGCCTTGTCCGTCTCGAGGTCCACGGTGGGCACCTCGAGACCCGCCGCGGCGCGCAGCCGGTTCGCGATCGCGGTGACCTCGGCGAGCACCTCCTCGTCGGCGACGGCGGCCTCCAGCAGCGGTGCGAGGTCCGCGGCGTCCTCGCCGGTGATCCCGAGCAGGTCGAGGAGGGCGGGCAGGGACGGGGCGGTGAGCATCACGCGCACGGCGTCGTCGTCGAGCTCGTCCTCGGCGCGGATCTCACGGGGTGGGGCAGCGGTCATGAGGCAACGGTAGTCGGTGGGGGGCCACGTCACCGCTACGATCGATCCGTCCCGCACTCTAACGAGCCGGCACGCCGGCGAGGAGGCCCCGATGACCAGCCCGCAGCCGGATCCCGCCCGCCCCGAGGAGCAGCCCGCCGCCGCGACCGTGGAGGCGGCCCCCGCCGCGGCCTCCGCCGAGTCTGCACCTGCGGCGAGCTCCGCAGAGGCCGAGGCGATCCGCAGCGCCTACGCCTTCGAGGGGGCGCGCATCCACCTCGGCGCGATGATCGACGGGGAGGAACCCGATCCGAGCGTGCCGGTGAACCTCTCCGTCGCGATGCTGAACCGCCACGGCCTCATCGCGGGTGCCACCGGCACCGGCAAGACCCGCACCCTGCAGGTCATCGCCGAGCAGGCCGCCCACGCCGGCGCCGCCGTGTTCGTCGCGGACATGAAGGGCGACCTCTCCGGCATCGCCGTGCCCGGCCCCGCCTCGGAGAAGCTCACCGCGCGCGCCGCCGCCCGCGGGCAGGAGTGGGTCTCCCGCGCCGCGCCGACGGAGTTCTTCACCCTCGGCGGGCAGGGCACGGGCGTCCCGATCCGCACCACGGTGAGCGACTTCGGGCCGGTGCTCATGGCGAAGGTGCTCGAGCTGAACGCCACCCAGGAGTCCTCGCTGGGCCTGATCTTCCACTACGCCGACTCGCACGGCCTCGCCTTGCTGGACCTCAAGGACCTGCGCGCCCTCATCCAGTTCCTCACCTCCGACGAGGGCAAGGACGAGCTGAAGGGCATCGGCGGGATCTCGAGCGCGACTGCAGGCGTGATCCTGCGCAGCCTCACCGCCTTCGAGGCCTCGGGCGCGGACGTGTTCTTCGGTGAGCCCGCCTTCGACACCCAGCACCTGCTGCGCACGCAGGACGGCACAGGCATCATCTCCTGCCTCGAGCTGCCCGGCGTCGCCTCCCGCCCGGCGCTGTTCTCCACCTTCATGATGTGGATGCTCGCCGAGCTCTACCAGGAGCTGCCCGAGGTGGGCGACGCCGAGGTCCCGAAGCTCGTGTTCTTCTTCGATGAGGCGCACCTGCTGTTCAAGGACGCCTCCAAGGCGTTCCTGGACCAGGTGGTCCAGACCGTGCGGCTCATCCGCTCCAAGGGCGTGGGCATCTTCTTCATCACCCAGACCCCCAAGGACATCCCCTCCGACGTCCTCGCCCAGCTCGGCAACCGGGTCCAGCATGCGCTGCGCGCCTTCACCCCCGACGATGCGAAGGCGCTCAAGGCCACCGCGCAGACCTTCCCCACCTCGGAGCACGATCTCGAGAAGGTCATCCCGGCGCTCGGCACCGGCGAGGCGATCGTCACCGTGATGAGCGAGGACGGCGCCCCGACGCCCGTCGCGATCACGGCGGTGCGCGCACCGGAGAGCTCGATGGAGCCCGCCGGTGAAGAGGTCCTGGAGAAGGTCGCCAGCGCCTCGACGCTCA
>DAHVRS010000174.1 GCA_027322375.1 Brachybacterium sp.
ACCGGCTCTCCACCGCCGAGCGCGCGGACCGGATCATGGTGCTCGACCACGGTCACCTCGTCGAGCACGGCACCCACGCCGAGCTCGTGGGACTCGAGGGCGGGATCTACGCGGGGCTGCACCGGTCCTGGGTCGCGCATCGGGCGGAGCGGTGACGGATCCGCTGCACCCGCCGGTGCCGCCGATCTCCGGCCGTGACGCGCCGCGCTTCCGGGACGAGGAGCGTCGGCGCGCGCTCGCCGGGGCGTTCGCGGGGCAGGGGGCGGACTACGACCGGCTGCGACCCGGGTACCCGGCAGCGGCGCTCGACGCGATGCTGTCGCATGGACCTGCGCGGGCGATCGACCTCGGGGCGGGGACCGGGAAGCTCTCCTGGGCGCTCGTGGAGCGAGGGCTCGAGGTGGTGGCGGTCGATACGAGCGAGGCGATGCTCGCGACCGCGCGTGCGCGCGGTGCGGGGCTGCGCACGCAGGTGGCGGCGGCGGAGGCGACCGGGCTGCCCGGTGCGTCGGCCGAGCTCGTGACCGTCGCCCAGGCGTGGCACTGGTTCGACGCGCGGGCGGCGTCGGCCGAGGTCACGCGGCTGCTGGCGGAGGGGGGAGTGCTGGCGCTGGTGTGGAACATGCTCGACGTGACGATCCCGTGGGTGCACCGCCTCTCGCGGATCATGCACGCTGGCGACATCCATCGCGAGGACTTCACCCCCACCGTCGGCCCCGAGCTCGTACTCGAGCACCGCGCCGTGCACGAGTGGGAGGACCCGATGCCCACCCAGGACGTCATCGACCTCGCCCGGACCCGCAGCTATGTGATCACCGCCCCCGAGGAGCGGCGCGCGAAAGTGCTCGCGAACCTCGACTGGTACCTCCACGACCACCTCGGCCACGCACGCGGCGCGACCGTCGGCGTCCCCTATCGCTCGGACCTGTTCCTCTACCGCGCGCGCTGAGCGGTCCATCCCGTCTCAACTGTCGCTATCCGGCCCTGTACCGACAGCTGATACGGGATCGATCAGGGCCGACGGGCCTCACGAGCCTCGCGAACGAGCCGCACGGCCTCAGCGCAGTCCTCGCGCATGTCCTCAGCGGACAGCCGCACCTCGACCCAGCCGGCCCCCTGCACGCGTCGTGCCCGGCGCAGACCCTCTGCTCAGGCCACTGGAAGTCGGGTGTGTGCAGAGCCCGGCCCGTCGCCGTGCGGAGCGTCGTGTTCAGCAGGGGAGTGGGCAGGCCGGCGCGTGTGACAGCGAGTCGCAGGCGGGTCTCCTGCGGCGAGTCAGCCCCGACGCGCACCGCCTCGAGAGCGGAGCGCAGGGCCGAGGCGTGACGCCCCGTGCACATCGCCCGCAGCTCCTCGAGGGTCGCCCAGGGACTGCGGCGTCCCTTCTCGAGCGATGGGCGCGGGCGCCTCACCAGGTGGTCCCCGATCACCGTGAGCTGCTCGGAGGAGACCGTGCCCGCGAGGTCCCGCCAGGTCCGGGCCCGCGTCGTGACCCTGGCCGGGAGGTGCAGGGGTCCGTCTCCCGCGTGGAGGGACGGTACCACCCACGACGCGGCACGGACCTCGTCGGGGGAGAGGACGAACCGGTGCCAGCGGACCACGGCGTCGGAGCCGACGCGGGCTCCCCCCCCCCGCGCAGC
>DAHVRS010000202.1 GCA_027322375.1 Brachybacterium sp.
GGCCGGCATGCCGAAGGAGACGGCGAGGGAGACGGAGCCGATCTCGATCGCGGAGATCGCCGCGGAGCTCGCCCCACCGCACACCAGCCACAGCAGGATCATCGGCGTGATCTGGAGCGAGGTGCGACGCTGCTCGGGGCCGGGCGCGGTGGCCGAGGGGATCGCGGGCAGCAGCAGCATAGGCGCCGCGCCGAGGATCACCATCGCCCAGATCGCGAGCTGCGGGGAGATGCCGCCGAGGGCCGCGGCGAGCACAGGCGCGGAGACGAAGGTGACCTCGTTCAGCGTCGCCGCGACACCGAGGGAGCGGGGGAGCCCGCTGGCGGGGACGAGGTGGTTCAGCACCGCGCGCAGCGTGCCGTAGGCGGCGCCGTTGACGACGCCTGCGAGCGCCGCCCCAGCGACGACCAGCGGGAACGGTGCGCCGACGGTCGCGAGCACCGCGATCGCCACGAGCGCCACGGTGCGCACGCCGATGAGCGCGCGGATGAAGGGGACCGGGGCGAAGCGTCGTCCGAAGCGCGTGATCGGCACGGCGCCGATCACCTGCGCGAGGGTCATCGCGAGCATCATCGCGGCGCCGCTCGAGGCGCTGCCGGTCAGCGGCAGGGCGACCAGCGAGAAGGCGATCGGCGCGGCGGCCTGCGGCACCGCGAAGGTCCCGTAGGAGCCGAACCAGCGCATCAGCGGCAGATCAGTGCGAGTGAACATGCGGGGACCTCCTCCAGGGGATACGGGATGCGGGCGCGAGCAGGGACTCTGCCACCAGTGAGCAACATAGTGCGCATCGCCACGAGTGTGCAATATAGTTCCCGTCACCCTCGGGGGCGGAGTCGGCGACGATAGGCTTTCGCTACCTGATGCGACCCACCCCAGCCAGGAGGCCCCGATGACCGGAGGGATGCGCCCGGCCGTCGTCGAGCAGCTCGGCCGCCGGATCCGCACCGCCCGCCAGGAGCAGGACCTCAGCGTCGGCGCGCTCGCCGAGCTCAGCGATGTCTCCCGCCGCATGCTCACCCAGATCGAGCTCGGCCAGGCGAACGCCTCGATCGCGACCCTGGACCGGATCGCGGCCGGGCTCGGCACCACCTTCGCCGCGCTCATGGGCGTGGGTACGGACGCCCCGCCGGACGGGGTGGAGGTGTGGTCCTCCGAGGCCGGCAGCTGGGCAGTGCTCCTGAACGCGATCGACACGGACACGCTCTCCGTGGAGACCTGGAAGTGGAAGCTCGTGGGCGAGGACATCCACCTGGGCGGCTCCGGCGTCCCCTCCGCCGGAACGATGGTGCACGTGGTCGAGGGGGCGCTCGAGATCCTCGAGGACGGCGACACCACCGTCCTGCCCGCCGGTGCCTCCACCCGCCTCCTCTCCGACGCCGGTCACACCTACCGCGCCCAGGCCGCGCAGGTCGCCGTGTTCCTCTCCGTCTCCCTCCAGCCCCGCATGGGACCCCAGCCCCGGAAGGCGCCATGACCTCGCTGTCCGGCCAGCGGATCGCCCGCATCGAGTCGTACACGCTGCGCTCCCGATACCCCGCACCATCGGCCGCAATGCGCGCCTCGGCGCCCACGGCGACGGGCCGACGGCACGCGCCTGGCGGGTCGAGAGCAACGCGGGCGCGATCGGCTGGCGCATGGACGAGGGGCCGGAGTCCGATCCGACCGCGCTCGTCGGCGCCCCGCTCGAAGAGCTGACCGATCCCGCGCGCGGCACCCTCGTCTGCGCGGCGCGGCTGCTCGTGGGCATGCGTCGACGCGAGCGCCTACCGCCTCGAGGCCGGGACCCTCCACCTCCCGGACGACCCCGGCCTCGGGCTGACGCTGCTCTGATCAGGCGCCGATACTGCGCATCGCCTTGGCGAGCCCCCGCACCCGGAACTGCTGGACGTGGTACGGCCAGCCCGCCCCCGTGTTCCACTGCGAGCACAGCAGGTGCATCTCATCGAGCGTCGAGCCGGGCAGGATGTAAGGACCGTAGAGCTGCGCAACGCGGTCGTCGGCCTCCTGCCCCCAGATCCCGCCCCACAGCAGCGTCTCGGTGAAGGTCGGAGTCGCGAGGCCGGTGGGGGAGTCGGCGACCAGCACATCGACCCGGTACAGACCGGCGTTGAACCAGATGAGCACCCAGCGGTCCTCGACCAGGCGCAGGCACATCTCGCCGACGTGACCGCCGAGCACGTCCGCGGGCTCGAGGCCCCGGCCCCAGCGGCGCTTCCCGCCGTCGGCCGCGGCGCCCCAGACCTCGTACGCGGCAGGATCCAGGATCTGCTCCTGGGGGACGCGCTGCAGGATCGCGCCCCTGTCGCGCTGGAATCCGGTGGTGAGCAGGTAGACGTGCCCGTCGGTGGGGTGCAGCGCCCAGGTGCACTGCTGGGAGAGCCCGTCCAGGTGGTCGCCGGCGAACATCTCCGCGGTGCGCTCCCACGTCTCGCCGGAGTCCTCCGAGGTCCAGATCTCGGTGCCGGCGACGTTCCCGAAGCCGTGGTTGACCATGACCCACACGTACATCGTCCCGTCCACGGTGAGCACATCACCGGGCAGGATCGTCGAGACCGGGGCGTTGTCGTGCGCGTAGTCGACGAGCTGCTCGGCGACCTCGCCGCCCACAGCGCTCGTCCAGCGGATCCCGGCGGTCAGCGGCCGGTTGGCGTCCGCGAAGAGGCCGACGGGGGAGCGCCACCACGAGCCGCCGACGGCGGGCTGCTCGAAGGTGTCGCCGAAGATCGCGAGGATCCGTCCATCGGGCGTGAGCGCTGGCGCGCCGAGGTCGGTCGCATCCATCCGGAAGCGGGTGGAGATGCCGGGACCGGTGACCGTGGCCAGGCGCGTGATCTCGGGCCGACGGTATCCGGGGTTCGGGTCGATGCCACGGCCCACGCCGCGGCCATTGTTCTCGGTGGGCGCAGCCTGCGCGGAGGCACCGGCGGCGAGGGCGGCGCCG
>DAHVRS010000208.1 GCA_027322375.1 Brachybacterium sp.
AGACGCTCGGCGAGCTCGTCCGGCACACCCTGCTCATCTCGGACAACACCACCGCCGAGCTGCTCGCCCATCTCGTCGCCGAGGCCCGCGGCGAGCCGACCACCCCTGAGGGAGCGGCCGCAGCGGTCGAGGCGGAGATCCGCGATCTCGGCGCCGAGCTCGGCGTGGACCCTTCCGTGCTCGACCAGCTCGAGATCCATGACGGCTCGGGCCTCTCCCGCCTGGACCGGGTGCCGCCCGCCCTGTTCGCCGCCGTCCTCGCCGAGGTCTCCTCCGGGGCCGTGCCCGCGCTCGAGCAGATCCTCTTCGACGTCCCGATCGCGGGCCTGTCCGGCACCCTCGCCGACCGCTTCGCGAGCGAGGACACCCGCCAGGCCGACGGCCTCGTGCGCGGCAAGACCGGCTATCTCGGCGGCACCGCGACGCTCGCCGGGGTCACCGTCCTGCCCGACGGGCGCACCGTCGGCTACTCGATCGTGGTGCACGGCTTCGACGGGGCCGACGCCGACGCCGCCCGCGCGGCGGTGGACCAGGTCGCCGTCGAGATGGTGAGGAGGCCCTGATGGCCGGTCCGCCCACTGTCGTCGCCCGCGCCCGCACCGCGGTCCGGGCCGCGCTCACCTCCCGGCTCGAGCAGCTCGCCGACGACACCTCCGTCTCGCACCTCGCCCCGCGCCTGCACGTGGGCGTCAGCGGGGGAGCGGACTCCCTCGCCCTGCTCGCCACCACCTGCTGGGTCGCGCAGCGGATGGGGCTCGAGGTCGAGGCGTCGATCGTGGACCACGGTCTCCAGGACGGCTCCGCCGAGGTCGCCGAGCAGGCCGTCGTCCAGGCCGAACGGCTCGGCGCGAGCCCTCAGGTGCTGCGCGTCGAGGTCGATCTCACCGCCCCCGGCGGGCTCGAGGCTGCTGCTCGCACCGCCCGCCACGAGGTGCTCGAAGCCCATCGCGAGGAGCGCGGCGCGCTCGCGGTCCTGCTCGGGCACACCCTCGACGACCAGGCCGAGCAGGTGCTCATGGGCCTCGCCCGAGGGGCCGGGCCGCGGGCGCTCGCGGGGATCCCCCGCTCCCGCGGCGCGCTGCTGCGACCCTTCCTCGGCACCGGCCGGGACGAGCGCACCGCTCTGCGCCGCGCGGACACCGAGGAGATCTGCCGCCTGCACGACCTCACCTGGTGGGAGGACCCGATGAACGAGGACCCTTCCCTCCTGCGGGCCCGCGTGCGCCACCGCGCCCTGCCGCTGCTGCGGGGGATCCTCGGCGACCAGATCGACGAGAACCTCGCCCGCACGGCCGACCTCCTCGGGCCCGACGCCGACCACCTCGACGCGGAAGCGACCGCCCTGCTCGCCGAGCTGCGCCGCGACAGCTCGCCGGCTCGTGAGGAGGGGGATCTGCTGCTCCTGGACGTGCATGCCCTGGCCGCTGTCGCCGAGCCGCTGCGCACCCGCATCCTGCGTGACGCCTGCCGTTCCGCTGAGCGCGCAATGTTCGAGCTGACCGGCCACGACGCCACCAAGACCCTGTTGCGGCGGCATGTCCAGGCGCTGGATGCCCTGGTCGTCACATGGCACGGTCAGGCAGCCGTGTCCGTTCCGGGTAGGATCGAGGTCGCTCGCCGCGACGGCCTGTTGGTGTGGCGCCGCAACGCTCCGTGAGACGCGGCGGACGCACCCCACCACGTTCCCTGGAGGAGATCCGCGTGCCCCAGACGCACCCCCACCCCGACGTCGACCGTGTGCTGCTGGACGAGCAGCAGATCCGCGATCGGCTCGCCGAGATCGGCGCGCAGA
>DAHVRS010000235.1 GCA_027322375.1 Brachybacterium sp.
TGTTCTCGGCGAACTTCTCGAGCTGCTCGGACAGGCCCTCGCGGGCGATCTCCTGGGACGTGTCGATGGTGGCCTGGTCCTGAACGATGCCCTCGCCGATCCAGGTGCCCTCGCGGAGCACGGTCGCCCCGTCCAGGGTGATGATCTCCCCGTCCCGCAGATCCTCGAACAGGACGGGACCGATGGCGTCGATCAGGGCGATCCCGGCATCGACCAGGATCTGAGGGCCGGCGTTGGGGTACCGCCCGGAGGTGGAGGCGGCGACGTTGAGCACCGCCGCGGGACGGCGCTCGACCAGGGCCTCGGCGGCGACACGGTCGATGTCCTCGTGATCGATGACGGCGATGTCGCCCGGCGCGAGGCGCGTGGTCAGGTCCTTGGTGCGCTTTCCCAGGCGGGCCGGTCCGGACAGGTGCGGGTGCGCGGTCGCGGTCACGACGAGGCCCCCTGCTCGGCCGTCGCGCCCACCTGGGGGCGGGCATCGTCCAACAGCTGCTCCGCATGGGCCAGGGCGACCTCGGAGACGTCGTCACCGGACAGCATCCGGGCCAGCTCCCGGATGCGCTCCTCGCGCTCGAGGAACTCCACCGTGGAGCGGGTGGCGCCGTCCTGCGAGGTCTTCACGATCTGCAGGTGAGTGCCGGCATGGGCGGCCACCTGCGGCAGATGGGTGACCACGATCACCTGAGCGTGGCGAGCCAGCCGGGCCAGGCGTTGCCCCACGGCCAGCGCGGCTCGGCCGCCGATCCCGGCGTCGATCTCGTCGAAGACGAACACCGGGGCGGCGCTGCGATCGCTGCGTGAGGCCGACAGCGCCACCTCGAGGGCGAGCATCACGCGGGAGAGCTCACCCCCGGAGGCGGCCCGGGCCACAGGGCGGTGCTGGGCCCCCGGGTGGGGCGCCAGCAGGATCGCGACCGCATCGCGGCCATGGGATCGGGGGGCGTGCTCGGTGACCTCGACGCTGATCTGGGCGTCGGGCATCTCCAGGTGGACCAGCTCGGTCTGGACCGCGGCCGACAGCCGCTGCGCGGCCTCGCGCCGGGCCGCCGACAGCTGCGCGGCGAGGTCCTCGACCTCGGCCTCGGACTGCTCGAGCTCGCGTGCCGATTCCTCGCGCTCCTGATCGGCGCCGTCGTAGCGGTCGAGGTCGATCGCGGCGGAGCGGGAGGCCTCGAGCAGCTCGGTGACGTCGCCGGCCGGTCCCTCGGGACCGGGCAGCAACGCGCCGAGGTCCCGCACCAGGGAGGTCAGCTCCGCGAGCCGCTCGTTGGCCTCGTCCAGGCGTCCCGGTGAGCCGTCGATGCTGTCGGCATAGCGGGAGAGCTCTGCGGCCAGGTCCGACAGCTCGATGCGGGAGGCATCCAGCCGCTCCCCCAGCGACGCCAGGGTGGGATCGGTGCGAGCCGCGCGGCCGGTGAGCTCGGCGGCCACATCGACCAGGGCGCCCGCGGCCGGCCCCTCGTCCCCGACCAGGGCGAGAGCGGCCTGGGAGGCGGCGGCACGCAGCTCCTCGGCGTTGCCCAGCCGCTCCAGCTCCGTGCGCAGGGCCTGGTCCTCCCCCGGCTGCGGATCGGACTGCTCGATCCGTTCCAGGGCCTCACGCAGCGCCGTGCCGCGGCGGTCGCGCTCGGTCAGGATCTCCTCGAGCTCGGCCAGCCGTCCGGCGAGCTCGGTGCGCCGCCGCCAGGCCTTCCGGTGGCGGGACAGCAGCGGGCCGATCTCCGCCGCGCCGAAACGATCCAGCGCCTCGCGCTGGGCATCGGGGTCGCGCAGACGCTGCTGATCGGACTGCCCGTGCACTGTGACCGCGGTGCCGACGAGCCGGGACAGGGTGCCGATGGGGACGGGCACCCCTCCGATCTGGGCGCGAGAGCGGCCGTCGCGGGTGATGCGGCGCACCACCAGCACCTCGCCGTCGTCCTCCTCGGCGCCGAGCTCGTCCAGGGCGGCGGTCAGCTCCTCATGCCCGGTCAGCGTCAGCGTGCCGTCGACGGTGCTGGCCTCGCTGGTGCGGCCGCGGTCCAGGCGCCCACCCAGCAGCATGGTCAGGCCCGTGACGATCATGGTCTTGCCTGCGCCGGTCTCCCCGGTCAGTGCCGTGAAGCCGGGCCCGAAATCGAGGGTGGCGTCATCGATCACGCCGATGCGGCGGATGCGCAACGTAGACAGCATCGCGGCCCTCAGCGGGTGCGGGGCCCGCGCCCGCGCCAGCCCACCACCGGCAACTGGAACTTCTCGACGAGCCGGTCGGCGAAGGGGGTGGCGCTCAGTCGCACCAGCCGCACCGATTGCGATGCCAGACGTGCCTCCACCCGCATCCCCGCGCCGAGCTCGACCATGCGACGTCCGTCCAGGGTCAGCACCCCGATCTCGCGGTTGTCCAGGGTCATCTCGATGGCCGCCTCCGAGGAGCGGCCGAGGACTAGCGGGCGGGCGAACAGGGCGTGAGCGGCCAGCGGGATCAGCATCAGCGCGTCCACCTCGGGCCATACCACCGGGCCGCCGGCGCTGAAAGCGTAGGCCGTGGATCCGGTCGAGGTCGACAGCAGCACGCCGTCGCAGCTGAAGGAGGATACGGGACGCCCGTCGATCTCGATCGCGACGGAGATCATCTTCTGGCGGTCCGACTTCTCCAGGGCGGCCTCGTTCAGGGCCCAGTGCTCGGAGACGACCGTGTCGTCCTCGGCCAGCACAGAGATGTCCAGGGCGGAGCGGTTCTCGATCTGGTAGTCGCCCTCCAGCAGCCGGGTGACGGTCGCGGCCAGGCCCTCGACCTCGCTCTCGGCGAGGAAGCCGACGTGTCCGAGGTTGACGCCGTGCACGGGCACATCGGCCTCACGGACGGCTTCGAGGGCGCGCAAGATGGTCCCGTCCCCGCCCAGCACGATGCCCAGCTCCACCAGATCGGCGGCGGAGACCGCGTCGAGGACGTCGACATCGCTGCCGGTCAGGGTCTCGCGCAGCCCCGGCGGGACATCACTGTCGGGCAGGGCCCGGATCTCGTCGACCTGCTCGTCGACGATGACGCCGCGCACCTCGTGCGCCGTGAGCTCGGCCAGGACGGTCTGCAGGGCGTTCAGAGCAGCGCGCCGGCCCGTGTGCACGTACAGCAGGAACCGTCGCATCCTGGTCATCCCTTCCCTGTATGGTCGCCTCGTGGGTGCCGCCCGTGCGGCACGGCCCCACGCACGGCGGACTCGATCATGTCACAGGCGGGGACCTCGAGCGCACAGGTCACGCCGGTGCGGCGCAGATGCAGGAAGTACTCCCGGTTGCCGTCCTGGCCGGTGAGGCCGCTGGCACCGACCGCCAGGGTGACCAGGCCCTCACCCGCCGCGGCCCGCGCCACCTCGCGGACCGCCCCGATGTGCTGCTCCGGATCGGTGACCACACCGGTGCGGGGCAGCGCCGCTCGGCCCACCTCGAACTGGGGTTTGACCATCACCAGCAGCTCGCCGTCATCACGGACGACTCCGCCCAGCGCTGCGATCACGGTGCGCAGGGAGATGAAGGAGAGATCTGCGACCAGCAGGTCCGCGGGCCCGCCGAGCAGCTCGGGGGTCAGCACGCGCACGCTGATCCCGTCGTGGACGGTGACGCGCGGGGCCTCGCGCACATGGGCGGCGAGCTGGTCGTGTCCGATGTCGACAGCACTGATGTGGGCCGCGCCGCGGCGCAGCAGCACATCGCTGAACCCGCCGGTGGACGCACCGGCGTCCACACAGCGCAGGCCGCTGGGGTCGATGCCGAGTGTGTCCAAAGCGCTGATCAGCTTGTGGGCGGCGCGGGAGGCGAACTCGACGCCATCGGGGATGTCGACGACGGTCAAGCTCGAACCTGCGGGCACGGGGGCGGAGGGTCGGGTGACGCTGAGGTCGTCCACGCGGGCCCGCCCCTCCTCAATGATGCGGCGGGCGTGGGTGCGGGACCGGGCCAGTCCGGCGGCCGCAAGGGCCACATCGAGCCGCTGCGCGCTCACGAGGTCCGGGCAGCCTGCTTCGCCGCCGCGCCGGCCTCGATCAGCTGGCCGTCCCAGGCCGCCTCGGCGCTGTGGGCCGCGAGCAGGGCCAGCACCGCCCGCAGCACCCGCGGGTCCTGCGCCGGCCCGTTGATGGTGATGTCACCGCCGGACCACGTCGCGCTGACGGCGCCACAGCGGGCCTCGTCCCCGTCCACCACCGGCAGCGCGAAGGGCGCGGCCAGCTGCGCGAGGTCGGGCAGGATGAACGTAGGACGACGCACCGGCTCGGCGCGCAACGCGTCCTCGACGGTGT
>DAHVRS010000285.1 GCA_027322375.1 Brachybacterium sp.
TGAGCGCTCGTCGTCACCACCACCGCGCCGACGGGCCCGGTCGTCCTCAGGGGCGGCCGGGCCCGCGCATGTCCCGGACCGCGCGCCCAGCCCGATCCTCTCCCTCGCAGGGTCCCTGGTAATTCGCTGGCGCCCGCTCCATGCTCCGTGATGGACTTCCTCCCATGGAGATGCAGACGATCACGACCACGGCCCCGCTCGGGTGCGCCGTGCTGTCGCCCGATCGCGCGGTCCCGAGCCGCCGCTCCCCCCGAAGGCGCTTCGGCCGCTGACCGGGTCGAGCCAGCGCTCCCCGCACCGCCTTCCGCGGATCTCACCCCGCCCTCACCGGCACGCCCCTGCACACCCGCATCGGCGCGCTGCCCCACGCCCTCACCGGCACGACGCCGCACACCGCGGCTGCTGCGCTCCGTCGCGCCCCTTCGCGGACATGTCCTGTCCGCACGGACCACCACGCTGACTCTGACCACCCCAGGAGGGACCATGACCACCACGATGCTGCTCCCCCGCTCCCCGACCGCTGCGGAGCTCGACCGCCTCGTCGAGACCACCGACGAGCGCGCGCTGGACCGCCTGCTCGCCGAGGCGCTCACCCATCTGCGCACCCGCCGACGGGCACGCCGCGCCCAGCTCGCCGCCCTCACGCGGCGCGAGCACGAGCTGCAGGCCCAGCGGCTGCTGCTGGGCTCCGGCCTGCTGCACCTGCGCTGAGTGCACCCGCACGGACGAGTTACACACACGCACGCTCATACTCACACGCACCCAAACGCACGAGGACCCGCCCGGCATCGCCGGACGGGTCCTCGTCTCGTCGTGAGCGCTCAGCGCACGGTGATCCCGTCGGCCGCCATCGCGGCCTTCGCCTCGGCGATCGTCATCTCCTGGAAGTGGAAGACGGACGCCGCGAGCACTGCATCGGCGCCCGCGCGGACGGCGGGCGCGAAGTGCTCGGTGCGTCCCGCGCCGCCGGAGGCGATCAGCGGCAGAGTGGTCGCCTCGCGGGCCAGACGGATCAGCTCCAGATCGAAGCCGTCCTTCGTCCCGTCGGCGTCCATCGAGTTCAGCAGGATCTCGCCGGCGCCCCGCTCAGTCACCTCGCGGATCCAGGCGATCGCGTCGATGCCGGTACCGCGACGACCGCCGTGCGTGGTGACCTCGAAGCCGGAGCCCGTGCGGGCGGTGCCCTCGGGGGTCTCGTCGGTGACGCGGCGCGCATCGATCGACAGGACCAGCACCTGGTTCCCGAAGCGCCGGGAGATCTCGGAGATCACCTCAGAGCGGGAGATCGCGGCAGTGTTGACACCGCACTTGTCCGCACCTGCGCGCAGCAGCTGGTCCACGTCCTCGGCGGAGCGGACCCCGCCGCCGACGGTCAGCGGGATGAACACCTGCTCCGCCGTGCGGCGGACCACGTCGATCATCGTGTCGCGCCCGCCGGAGGAGGCGGTGACGTCCAGGAACGTCAGCTCGTCGGCGCCCTCGGCGCTGTAGCGGGCGGCGAGCTCCACAGGGTCCCCCGCATCGCGGAGGTTCTTGAAGTTCACGCCCTTGACGACGCGTCCTGCGTCGACGTCCAGGCATGGGATGACCCGTACGGCCAGGCTCATGCGTCGATCCTCTCCAGGTCGAGCTCTTCGGCTCCTTCGATGATGAACTGCTTGCGCGGCGCGACCTCGGAGCCCATGAGGAGCTCGAAGACGGCACTGGCGGCCTCCGCGTCCTTGATGCGCACGCGGCGCAGGGTGCGGTGGCCGGGGTCCATGGTGGTGTCCGCCAGCTGGTCGGCGTCCATCTCGCCGAGACCCTTGTAGCGCTGGATCGGCTCCTTGTACCTCTTGCCGCGGCGCTCGAGGTTCTTCAGCAGCTTGTGCAGCTCCGGCTCGGAGTAGGTGTAGACCAGCTCGTTCTTCTTCTTACCGCCGTGGATGATCTCCACCCGGTGCAGGGGCGGCACCGCGGCATAGACACGCCCGGCCTCGACGAGGGGGCGCATGTAGCGGTGGAACAGGGTCAGCAGCAGGGTGCGGATGTGGGCGCCGTCGACGTCCGCATCCGTCATCATGATGATCTTGCCGTAGCGGGCGGCCTCGAGGTCGAAGGTCCGGCCCGAGCCCGCGCCGATCACCTGGATGATCGCCGCGCACTCGGCGTTCTTCAGCATGTCCGTCACGGACGCCTTCTGGACGTTGAGGATCTTGCCGCGGATCGGCAGCAGCGCCTGGAACTCGGAGGAGCGGGCGTTCTTCGCCGTGCCGAGCGCGCTGTCGCCCTCGACGATGAACAGCTCGGAGCGCTCCACGTCGTGGGTGCGGCAGTCTGCGAGCTTGGTCGGCATGGTCGAGGACTCCAGCGCGTTCTTGCGGCGCGAGACCTCCTTGTGCATGCGCGCGGCGATGCGGGCGCGCATCTCGGAGACGACCTTGTCGATGACGAGCGCGGCCTGCTCCTTCTCCCCCTTCTTCGTGGAGGTGAGGAACTCGGTGAGCCGGTCCTCGACGATCTTCGCGACGATCTGGCGGATCGCGGGGGTGCCGAGCACCTCCTTGGTCTGGCCCTCGAACTGCGGCTCGTCGATGCGGACGCTCACCACGGCGGTGAGCCCGGCGAGGGTGTCGTCCTTCTCGATCTTCTCGTTCTTCGCGTTGAACTTCACGCGGCGGGCCTGGTTCTCGACCTGCTTGCGCATCGTCTTGACGAGCGCCTGCTCGAAGCCGGTGACGTGGGTGCCGCCCTTGGGCGTCGCGACGATGTTCACGAAGGAGCGCAGCGTCGAGTCGAAATCGGAGCCCCAGCGCAGGGCGATGTCGACCTCGCAGCTGCGGGCGACCTCGGTGGAGACCATGTGCCCGTTCTTGTCGAGCACCGGGATCGTCTCGGTGTAGTCGCCGGTGCCCTGGAGGCGCACCACGTCGGTGATCTTCTGGTCCTGCGCGAGGTACTCCACGAACTCGCTGATCCCGCCGTCGTACTTGAAGGTACGGGTCGCCGGCTGGTCCGGGCTCGCCTCGGGGCGATGGTCGGTGACCGAGAGCTGCAGGCCGGGCACCAGGAAGGCCGTCTGGCGGGAGCGGCGCGTGAGGTCGTCAAGGGAGAAGTGGGACCCCTTGACGAAGATCTGCGGGTCCGCCCAGTAGCGCACCCGGGTCCCGGTCACGCCCCGCTTGGCCTTGCCGACCACGCGCAGCTCGGCGGGGCCGTCGGCCGGGGTGAAGACGGCATCGGGCGAGGGCTCGCCCTCGTCGGCGAAGACGCCGGGGACGCCGCGCTGGAAGCTCATCGCGTAGGTCTTGCCGGCGCGGTCCACCTCGACGTCCAGACGCCCCGAAAGGGCGTTGACGACGCTCGCGCCCACGCCGTGCAGACCACCGGAGGCGGCGTAGGAGCCGCCGCCGAACTTCCCGCCCGCGTGGAGCTTGGTGTAGACGACCTCGACGCCAGTCAGACCGGTGCGGGGCTCGACGTCCACGGGCACGCCGCGGCCGGTGTCTCGCACCTCGACGGAGTGGTCGGGGTGGAGGATCACCGCGATCGAGTCGCCGTACCCGCCCAGCGCTTCGTCGACGGCGTTGTCGAGGATCTCCCAGAGGCAGTGCATGAGGCCCCGGGAGTCGGTCGAGCCGATGTACATGCCGGGGCGCTTGCGCACGGCCTCGAGGCCCTCGAGGACCTGGAGGTTGCGCGCATCGTAAGCGGACTTCTTCGCAGCGGAGGTGGTGGACACGCCTCGGATCCTACGACGCTCGCGGGCCCGAGCCGCGGACCGACATCTGCCGAGCCCCTCACAGGCCCAGGACGGGGACGGGGCTCACAGGCTGTTGCGCCTCCAGCGAACCACGGCCCCGGACACTCCCCCGCGCGGGGGCCGCGATGCTAGAAATAGCCCCATGAACCTCACTCTCGAAGCCCCCCGGCTCACCGCGCGCGACCGCTGCGACCGTTGCGGCGCCCAGGCGTACGTCAAGGTGCTCCTGGATGCCGGCGGCGAGCTCATGTTCTGCGCCCACCATGCCCGTGCCCACGGCGACGCCCTCCAGTCCGTCGCCGCTGAGGTGATCGACGAGACCGAGCGCCTGCACGAGAAGCCGCAGCCGGTCGAGGACTGAGCTCCACCCCGTCGCGTCGTCCTGACGAAACCCACGCCGAGGGGCGCCCACCTCCATGGTGGTCGCCCCTCGGCGTCTTCCTGCGTCGTCACGGACGGGTTCATCGGCCGATGGCGAACCACGGCGGGCGCCACGCGCTCAGCCCAGCAGCAGGCGCGCCGCGTCGATCGCGTACTCGACCCAGCTGCTCTCCCGTCCTTCCCGCGGATCCCGCGCGCCGGTCGCGGTGAAGCCAAGGTGGAGGTAGAGAGACTGCGCGGCGGTGTTGTCGCTGTCGACGTCGAGGTGCAGGCACGGCCTGCCGAGCTCGAGCGCGAGCTGCGCGACGCCGGCAAGCAGCAGGCGGGAGACGCCGAGGCCGCGAGCCTCGGGACGCACCCACAGGGAGACGATGTGCGCACGGTCCTCGGGGATCGCTTGCTCGGGCGTGTAGCCCTCCGGCAGAAGTGCGATCCCACCCAGCACCTCGCCGCTGCGCCGCGCCTGGAGGTGGACCCGCGGGCCGCGGATCTCCTCTCGCCATGTCTCCTCGTCCCGTGCCCGTGCTTCGTGGGGGTCGGCCCAGAAGGCGCCCGGATCGGCCTCGAGCATGTCCAGGCGCAGCGCCCGGTGGCTCGCCCAGTCCTCGGGGACGACGCGATGCAGGAACAGCCCCTCCCCAGCACTCATCCGCGCAGGAACAGGGGCGGGCCCGGGACCGTCACCGGTCCCGGGCCCGCCCGAGGCATGACGCACTGACGTCAGTCGAGGTAGTCGCGCAGGACCTGCGAGCGCGAGGGGTGACGCAGCTTGGACATGGTCTTGGACTCGATCTGGCGGATCCGCTCGCGGGTCACGCCGTAGACCTTGCCGATCTCGTCGAGGGTCTTCGGCTGGCCGTCCTCGAGCCCGAAGCGCATCGAGACCACGCCGGCCTCGCGCTCGGAGAGGGTGTCCAGCACCGAGTGGAGCTGCTCCTGCAGGAGGGTGAAGCTCACCGCGTCCGCGGGGACGACGGCCTCGGAGTCCTCGATGAGGTCGCCGAACTCGCTGTCGCCGTCCTCGCCCAGCGGGGTGTGCAGGGAGATCGGCTCGCGGCCGTACTTCTGGACCTCGACGACCTTCTCGGGGGTCATGTCGAGCTCCTTGGCGAGCTCCTCCGGGGTGGGCTCGCGGCCCAGGTCCTGGAGCATCTGGCGCTGCACGCGGGCGAGCTTGTTGATGACCTCGACCATGTGCACGGGGATGCGGATGGTGCGGGCCTGGTCCGCCATGGCGCGGGTGATGGCCTGACGGATCCACCAGGTGGCGTAGGTGGAGAACTTGTAGCCCTTGGCGTAGTCGAACTTCTCGACGGCGCGGATCAGGCCCAGGTTGCCCTCCTGGATCAGGTCCAGGAACAGCATGCCGCGGCCG
>DAHVRS010000309.1 GCA_027322375.1 Brachybacterium sp.
GGCCGGACTGCGCAGCTTCTGGGCCTGGGTGCGTCCCGGCCCGCTACCCCGCCGATGGGCGCTGTCCCAGGCGGCACGAGCGCTGATGACCGTCGGGATCGGACTCGTGCCCGTGCTGCTGGTCGCCGGGATCCTCGAGGCATTCGTGACCCCGAGCGCGCTGCCGCCCGCGGTCCGGATCGGGATCGGGGTGCTCGCCTGGGCGGCGCTCATGCTGCTCATGCTGGTGCGCGGCCGCCAGGTGCACCGCGCCGGCGTCACCGGGGACCTGCCCGAGGACGTGATCGGCGCGCGCGTCGCGACCGCCGGCTGATACCGAGCCCCTGCACTGGTGCTCTCAGCCCCGCCTCGGGCGCCGTCAGCCCTGTCCAGGGTGCCGTCAGCTCTGCCGGCGGGCGAGCACCTGGAACGTGTTCCAGTGCTTGGGCCCGGAGAAAGAACGACTGTCCCGCTCTTCCTCGACCAGGTCCAGCACCTCGAACCCCTCGAGCAGCGCCTCGACCTGCGCCCGTGAGGGATAGGTGCCCTCCGTGCCCGCCCAGTCGTCGCAGTCACCGAACAGATCCGCCGCGAGCACCCCGTCGGAGACGAGCGACTCCCGCACCAGCGACCACACGTGGGCGAAGGGCTCCGGCGCGAGGAAGGACAGCGTCGCGCAGGACAGGACCAGATCCGCCGCCGGGAGCTGCTCGAGGCTCCCGAGGTCCGCGATCATGGCCGTGACGGGGAGGGTCTCGGAGAGCTCAGTGCGGAGCGGTCCGACGCTCCGCAACGGGCACTACATCGTGCGTCAACTGTTCCGACGGTCGGTCGTAGCGCACGTCCATCGCAGAACCCGTCAGTCGCAGGGCTCGTCAGCCGATGGGCCTGCCGATCACAGGCGCCCGGCGGCCTTCAGCGCGAGATAGGCGTCGGCGAGCGCCTGCGGGGCCCGCTCGGGCGGGGCGTCCACGACGTGCGCGCCGACGCGCTCGAGCGCGAGGGCCGCGCCGCGCCGCTCGGCCCGGGCCTGCTCGGCCGCGGCCGCCTGGTATACGGCCTCGAGGTCCCCGCGCGAGGCGGCGAGCTCCTCGAGTGCCGGGTCCGCGACCGAGGCGATGACGAGGGGATGGTCCTTCGCGAGGCGTGCTGCGACTGGCAGCAGGCCCGAGCGGATCACGGACGGTTCGACGGGGGTGAGCAGCACGACGAGCGAGCCTCGTCGTGTGCGCGCATCGATCGCGGCGGCGGCCCGCTCCCAGTCGGTCTCCACGAGTGCGGGGTGGACCCCGGCGGTCGCGGCGACCATGTCGTGCAGCACGGCGGCGCGGGCCGAGCCCAGTACCGAGACGTGGGGGATCCGGTCCACGCACAGCAGGTCGACCCGGTCCCCAGCCTGCCCGGCGAGGGCGGTGAGCAGCAGGGACGCATCGAACGCCGCATCCAGCCGGGTCGCCTCGCCGAGCCGGCCGGCGGAGGTGCGGGAGGTGTCCACGACGAGCAGCACGTGCCGGTCCCGTTCGGGCCGCCAGGTGCGCACCACGACGCTGCGCCGGCGGGCCGTGGCACGCCAGTCGATCGAGCGGACGTCGTCCCCGTCCACGAAGTCGCGCAGGGAGTCGAACTCGGTGCCCTGACCGCGCTGGTGGATCGCGGCGAGGCCCTCGAGCTCGCGCAGGCGCTGGACCCGGGAGGGCAGGTGACGGCGCGCCCCGAAGGGGTGCAGAGCGAGCATCCGGCCCGGTGCGTCGGCCCGTGCGGTGCGCAGGCCGAGGCCGAGCGGGCCGCGGGAGGTGAGCAGCAGGGCGCGGGAGGAGTGCTCGCCTCGGCGCGTGGGCGTGAACTCCTGCGCGATGGCGCGCCGCTCCCGGGCGGGGATCTGCACGGCGGTGCGCGGTGCCGCGAGGCCGGCGGTCGGGTTCCACGCATCGCGCAGGGCGAGGTCGGCGCGGCGGCCGGTGGGGTTCGTGAGCAGGAGCCGCCCGGCCGCCGATCCGCCGAGGCGCACCTGGGCGGGCGACTCGCGCCGGACCATGATCCTGTACGGGGAGGGTGCGGCGAGCGCGTCGGCGAGGACCACGAGCACCCACAGCGCGGCCAGGAGCGTGAGCACCCACCAGCGCGGCCACAGCACGATCACGGGCACGGCAAGGAGCGCGGCGAGCGCCGCGCGCGGGGTCGGGGAGATCCTCATCGACAGCGTCTCAGCGGGGGACCGGCACGGAGGCGAGGGTCGCTGCGAGCACGGCCTCGACCTGGGTGCCCTCGAGCTCCGCCTCGGTGGTCAGCCGCACGCGGTGGGACAGGGTCGAGGGGGCCATGGTCTTCACGTCGTCGGGGGTGATGAAGTCGCGGCCGGACAGATACGCCCAGGCGCGGGCGGTGCGCAGCAGCGCGATCGCGCCGCGCGGGGAGACGCCGAGGGCGAGGCTGGGGGAGCGGCGGGTCGCCCGGCACACGTCGACGATGTACTGCACGACGGGGTCCTCCGCGACCACCGTGGCCACGTCCTGCTGGGCGCGGTGGAGGGTGGGAACGTCCACGACGGCGCGCAGCCCGGTCGCGGCGAGATTCGTGGTGTCGAAGCCGTCGGCGTGGCGGCGCAGCACATCCACCTCGACCTCCCGTTCGGGAAGCGGCATGACGGCCTTGAGCAGGAAGCGGTCCAGCTGCGCCTCGGGGAGGGTGTAGGTGCCGTCGAACTCGATCGGGTTCTGCGTGGCGACCACGAGGAACGGGTCCGGCAGCGGGCGGCTCGCGCCGTCGATCGTGACCTGCCGCTCCTCCATCGCCTCGAGGAGGGCGGACTGGGTCTTCGGCGGGGTGCGGTTGATCTCGTCGGCCAGCAGCAGGTTCGTGAACACGGGACCCTCGCGGAAGACGAGGTCGCTGGTGGAGTTGTGGTAGACCAGCGAGCCGGTGATGTCGCCGGGCATCATGTCGGGCGTGAACTGGACTCGGCGCATGCGCACATCCAGGGACGCGGCCAGCGAACGCACCAGCAGGGTCTTCGCGACCCCGGGCACGCCCTCGAGCAGGACGTGGCCGCGGCACAGCAGGGCGACGACGAGGCTGGTCACTGCGCCGTCCTGGCCCACCACGCCCTTGTGGATCTCAGCGCTGAGCGCCTGGAGGCGGGTGCGGGTGTCCTGGTCGACATCGGGCGCGGGGTCCGCGGTGGGGTTCGTCATCAGTCGATCTCCTTCTCGAGAATGTCGAGGTCGTGGGCGAGGCGCACGAGGTCCTGGTCGGTGGTCACCGCAGTGGGGCCGAGCAGGGCGCGCAGCTCCTCCTCGGTGCGGTCGGTGTGCTCGGCGAGCGCGGCGACGAGACCCGTCAGGGAGGTCTCGTGGCGCAGTCCGAGGCGGTCGGCGAGGCGGGTGCTGGCCGCGGCGCGCAGCGAGGCGGCGGCCGTGTCCCGGGCACCGGCCCGCTGCAGCAGGCGCGCACGCCCCAGCACCAGCTCCTGCGGCCGGACCGTGACGGGCAGCGGCTCGATGACCACTGGGCCGGGGCGGCGGGAGAGGGCCACGAGCGCGAGCACGGCCACGAGCCCCAGCCACAGCAGGAGCGGACCGGCCCAGCGCGGGATGTGGCGGGCCAGGCTCGGGGAGCTGCTCGCCATCGGGTCGGTCGCAGACGGCACGTACCAGCTCAGCTCCTCGCCGGTGCCGAGAGTGTTCAGCACGAGCGCGGAGTTGTCCGCCTCGCCGAGCATCTCGTTGGTGAGCAGGTCGGGACTGCCGAGCACGATGACGCCGTCCTCCGCGACGACGAGCGCGCCGTGCTCCGTCTCGAAGCAGCTCGTCGCCCCCTCATAGCTGCGGTACACGGTGGTGCCGCCCTCGATCGCGTCCTCCTTCGCGGGTACGCGCACGCTCCGTGCCCCGCCGGAGAGCTCACCGCAGTCCGGATCTGCCTCCAGAGTCGTCTCCTTCGTCAGGGAGCCGGAGACGCCGATCGAGGGGGCGAGCGTCGAGACGGTGACGTAGTCGGGCCGGACCAGCACGAGCCGGCCATCGCCCGTCCGCCGCGCCTCCTCGAGGGCCGCGAGCTGCTGCGCGCTGAGGGTGGAGGGGCGGGTGACCAGGACGGTGTCCCCGGCGCGCAGAGCCTCCGCGGCATCCGCGGTGTGCCGATCCACCTCGACCTCGACCCCGAGGTCGGTGAGGACCTGCACCGCGGCCTTCGAACCCTGGGCGGTGGGCGCATCGGGCTCGAGCGGGCCGTCGCGGTACATGCCGCGGGCC
>DAHVRS010000341.1 GCA_027322375.1 Brachybacterium sp.
AGTCGTGGGCGAGCTGTCGCCGTCCTGCTCGTCCTCGCCCTGGTCATCGCTGCCCTGCTCATCGCCGCTCTGGTCGTCGCCCTGATCGTCGCCGTTCTTCACGGCACCAGCGGCGTTCCCGGCGGCGTCTTCGGCCGGGGCGGCGACGGCGTCATCGGCCGGAGCGTCCACGGAGGCATCGTCCTGGGCGCCGGCAGCGGAGTCATCCGCGGCCGCGGCGGCGGGTGCCGGTTCGCGGTCAGCGGCATCGGCCGCCTCGGGCGCCGCGGTCCCACAGCCTGCCAGGAGCGCACCGGCTGCGAGGAGCGCTGCGAGGGACACTCCTCCGCGCCACCTCGCAGCACCGCTCGCCCTGCGCTCATGGCGCGATCCGGTGTCCCCCGACACCGCCGCACCCACCCCTGAAGTCCTCGACGTCACTGTCTTCGACATGCCGATCTCCCCCTGGTGATCTCTGTCGCCGTGCGGTCTGCACGGGCCGTCATGACGGCGACCGGAAGGCCGCCCGGCGATGACTTTACGATCTCTTGACCAAAGGGACAACTCTTCTTTTATGAAGAAGTTGTGGAGGCGGGGCCCGTCGGCCGCGCGGAGCGAGCTCTGACCACCACCCAGCGCCCTGCCGAATGGGCGTGAGCGAAGGGCGTCTCAGCCGAAGAGCGCGGGGCCGAACGTGTAGCCGAGCACGGCCATGACCAGCATGATCCCGAGCAGCACGAGCACCACCGTGGTGGGTGCGGGGCGGCGTGGGCCGTTGGGGCCGGGGGCCTGTGAGGACTGGTCCATGGTGGGCGGCGCGGGCCGCGCTCCTTCCGTGATGAGAAGCGGTGCGCCCGCGTGTCGCGGGACCTGGTCACGCTAGCGGACGGACCTGCGATTCGCGGGCTCAGCAGGAGTAGCGTGGCCCGGTCATCCCTGCCGGCCGCCCTGCCGGTCACGCTTGCCGGCCCTGCCCTCCGGGCACCCGCGCCCTGCTGCACACGAGGTCTTCACATGTCTCTGGACGATTCGCCCGCTGGAGAGGCCGTACTCGATGACGCGACGCTCGACGACGCAGTGCTCGATGATGCAGAGCGCAACGACGCCGTGCTCGACAATCCCGCCTGGTCCTCGCTCACCGGCGCGCATCGTCATCTCGCGAGCGGCAACGAGCACGTGCTGCGCTATCCGGCGGACGTCTCCCCCTTCGTGGGCGTGCGCGACTGGGAGCACCCCGACGTGTGGGACGCGATCCTGGACGTGTTCGGGCACGACGCGGTCGTCTCCGTCTCCCACGCCGATCCGCTGCTGCCGAAGGGCTGGCGGCCCGAGTTCGAGATCCCCGGCGTGCAGCTCGTGCAGACCGAGCGTCTGGAGGCCGCGCCCTACGAGGAAGCGGTCGAGCTGGGCGCTGCGGACAGCGCAGAGATGCTCGCCCTGATCGCCGTGACGAAGCCCGGCCCCTTCGAGGCGCGCACCCATGAGCTGGGCCGCTATGTGGGGATCCGCCGGGAGGGCCAGCTCATCGCGATGGCCGGCGAGCGCCTCCACCCGGCGGGCTGGACGGAGATCAGCGCGGTTGCGGTCCACCCCGAGCACCGCCGGCAGGGCCTCGCCTCGCGCCTCGTGCGCGATGTCGCGTTCCATATCCAGGCCCGCGGGGACCGGGCGCTCATGCACGCCTCGGCCGCGAACACGACCGCGATCGCGGGCTACGAGAAGCTCGGCTTCGCGCTCCGGCGCCGCCTCACCTTCGGCGCGGTCCGCACGCCCTGAGCACCGGCTCGGTACCGTCGTGCCATGAGTGTGCGCGCGACGTGGCCGGAGCCCCTGCAGGACGTGGATCGCAGCGATGAGGGCCTGCGGGCCTGGGTCGCAGAGCGGATCCACCGCCTGGACGCCGA
>DAHVRS010000554.1 GCA_027322375.1 Brachybacterium sp.
CGCGCCCGGCACGCTGCGCCCGCGCAGTCACGGTGAAGGGCGCTCGCTCCCCGGCAGCGAGGCGCTGCGAGGCCTCGTCCTGGGTAGAGCCGACGACGCCGAGGGCGTGGAGCGGCCCGGGCGAGAGCTGGCCCGTCGGCCGAGGTGCAGGCGGAGCCGAGCCGGCCGAGGACGCGCCCGAGGGACGGGAGATCCTGGTCACCGCCTCCTCCGCGGCATGCTGCGACTGCGCCGCTGTATCGCGCTGCATCTGGCCTCCTCCTGCCCGGGCGCCGCGCGCCCGAGGCTTCGGTGCCGCGCCGGCAGGCGCCGGGAGCGGACGGGGGCGGCCGCCGTCGGACCTCCGTAGCGTAGTATCCCGATGTCCATCCGCCGGATCACAAGACGGCCGCACCGGCCGCAGCAGGAGGTTCCGTGACCGACGCGCCGCGGCCGCTCACCACCGCCCAGCGACTCGAGGACCTGCGCGAGCGCGATGCCGCCGCCGTTGGTGCCGCGGACGAGATCGCGGTCCAGAAGCAGCACGCTCGGGGCAAGGGAACCGCCCGCGAGCGGATCGCGGACCTGCTGGACGAGGGCTCCTTCGTCGAGACCGACCGGTTCGTGACGCACCAGTCCCACGCCTTCGGCCTCGAGAAGAAGCGCCCGGCGGGCGACGGCATCGTCACCGGCTACGGCACGATCGATGGCCGCCAGGTGTGCGTGTACTCCCAGGACTTCACCGTCATGGGCGGCTCGCTCGGCGAGGCCCACGGCAAGAAGATCCAGAAGATCCAGGACCTGGCACTGTCCACCGGCGTGCCGATCATCGGGATCCTCGACGGCGGCGGCGCCCGCATCCAGGAGGGCGTCGCCTCGCTCGCGATGTTCGCCGGGATCATGCGGCGCAACACCCGCGCCTCGGGCGTCATCCCGCAGATCTCGCTGATCATGGGCCCGGCCGCGGGTGGCGCCGTGTACTCTCCCGCGCTCACCGACGTGATCGTGATGGTCGAGAAGACCTCCCACATGTTCATCACCGGCCCGGACGTGATCCGCACGGTCACCGGCGAGAACGTCGGCTTCGAGGAGCTGGGCGGCGCGCGCACCCACTCGACCCGCTCGGGCGTGGCCCACTACATGGCCTCCGACGAGTCCGAGGCGATCGAGTACGTCAAGGACCTGCTCTCCTACCTGCCGGCGAACACGCTCAGCCCGGCCCCGAGCTACCCCGTCCGCATCGAGGAGCAGCCCACCGCGGAGGACCGCGCGCTGGACGCCCTCATCCCGGACTCCCCCAATCAGCCCTACGACATGGGCACCGTGCTGCGCACGATCCTCGACGACGGCGAGTTCCTCGAGGTCCAGCCCGGTTTCGCGCAGAACATCATGGTGGGCTTCGGCCGCGTCGAGGGCAGCAGCGTCGGCATCATCGCCAACCAGCCCTCGCACTTCGCGGGCACTCTCGACATCGACGCCTCCGAGAAGGCGGCCCGGTTCGTGCGCCTGTGCGATGCGAACAACATCCCTGTCCTCACCCTCGTGGACACCCCCGGGTTCCTGCCCGGCACCGATCAGGAGTACGGCGGGATCATCCGCCGCGGCGCGAAGCTGCTGTACGCCTACGCGGAGGCGACCGTCCCGCTGGTCACCGTCATCACCCGCAAGGCCTACGGCGGCGCGTACATCGTCATGGGCTCCAAGGACCTCGGCGCGGACATCAACCTCGCCTGGCCGAGCGCCCAGATCGCTGTGATGGGCGCCCAGGGCGCGGTGAACATCCTCCACCGCCAGAGCCTCAAGCAGGTCGACGAGGCCGGCGGCGACGTCGAGGCCGAGCGCGCCCGGCTGCAGGCGGAGTTCGAGGAGAAGTTCGCGACCCCGTACGCCGCCGCGGAGCGCGGCTGGGTCGACGCGGTCATCGAGCCCTCCGAGACCCGCATCCAGGTCGCTCGCGCCCTGCGCGCCCTGCGCACCAAGCGCGACACCCTGCCCGCTAAGAAGCACGGGAACATCCCGCTGTGACCACCACCGACAGCACCTCGACCACCGCTGCGGTGGCTGCCGACGCAGCGGACGTGCGCCTGGTCTGCGGCCACCTCGCGGCCGACGAGCTCGCAGCGATCGCGGTGGTCGTCTCCGCGATGAGCGTGACCAGCCGGCTCGAGGCCGAGGAGCGAGCGCTCGCGGAGGGCCGTCATGGCGCCAGCGCCTGGGGCGCCCCCGCGCACACCCATGCCGCCGCGCACCGCGAGCGCCTGCGCCCCTCACCGAACGCCTGGATCTTCACGGATCGCTGAGCCTGATACGGGGGCGTGAACCGGACGGCGAGGCGCTGCGTCTCGCCGGGGAGTGCACGCCCCGGCCTCCTGCACGCCCTAGACTTCCGAGCATGTCCTCCCACGCTGCTGTGACCCCTGCACGCACTCCGTCCGCGCTGGACGGCCTCGCGAACGACTACGTCGATCGCCTCACCGCGAAGGACCCCTTCCTCGCGACCGCGCTCGGGATCCCCGGGCACGACGGGGAGGTCACCGACTACTCTCCCGCCGCCGAGGCGGAGCGCACCGCGCTCGCTCGCGACCTGCTCACCGCGATCGCCGAGGTCCCCGACGCCGACGAGGTCGACGCTGTCACCCGCGCCGCTCTCACCGAGCGGCTCGGCCTCGACCTCGAACGGGCCGAGAAGCACCTCGACATCGCCGCGGTGAACAACCTCGCCTCCGTGCTCCAGTCCCGCGACGTGCTCGATCAGATGCCGACGGAGACTGCGGAGGACTGGGAGGTCCTCGCCGAGCGCATGGCCGGCTTCCCGACGGCGCTGGGCAGCTGGGCCGAGTCGCTGCGTGAGGCGGCCGCGGCCGGCACCGTCACGGCGCGCCGCCAGCTGATGCTCGGCGCGGAGCAGGCCCGCGGCTACGCGGCCGACGGCGGCTTCTTCGACACCTTCGCCGGGGAGGCCGTGGGCAGCGAGGCGCAGAAGGCGCAGGCGCGCGCCGGGGCCGAGCAGGCCCGCGCCGCGTATCGCGAGATCGCGGATGTGCTCGAATCCCTGATCCCGCAGGCACCGGAGGCCGATGCGGTGGGTCGTGAGGCCTACCAGCTCGCCTCGCGAACCTTCCTCGGCGCCGAGATCGACCTCGACGAGTCCTACGCCTGGGGCATCGAGGAGCTGCGCGGCATCATCGCCGAGCAGGAGCAGGTCGCGGCGCGCCTGAACGAGCGCTACGGCACCGGCGGCGGCACCTCCGTCGCCGCGGCGAAGCAGGCCCTGAACGCGGACCCTGCCCGTCTCCTCCACGGCACCGATGCGCTGCAGGCCTGGATGCAGGAGCTCTCCGACACCGCGATCCGCGACCTCGCCGGCACCCACTTCGACATCCCCGAGCCGCTGCACCGCCTCGAGTGCCGCATCGCCCGCACCGGCTCCGGCGGCATCTACTACACCGGCCCCAGCGAGGACCTCACCCGCCCCGGCCGCATGTGGTGGGACGTGCCCGAGGGCACCGAGGAGTTCCGCACCTGGGAGCAGACCACGACCGTCTACCACGAGGGCGTGCCCGGCCATCACCTGCAGGTCGGGATCCAGACCCTGCAGACCGAAGCGCTGAACCGCTGGCGCGCGATGCTGTGCTGGGTCTCCGGGCACGGCGAGGGCTGGGCCCTGTATGCGGAGCGGCTCATGGAGCAGCTCGGCTATCTCGAGGACGACGGCGACAGGCTCGGAATGCTCGACGCGCAGCGCCTGCGCGCCGGTCGCGTGGTGCTCGACATCGGCCTCCACCTGGGCCTGCCGATGCCCACCGGGCTGCCGGGGGCCGACGGCGGGGCCTGGGACGAGCGCACCGCCTGGGAGTTCATGACCGAGAACTGGGGCGTGGAGGAGGCGGAGCGCCGCTTCGAGCTGCAGCGCTACCTGGGCTGGCCCGGCCAGGCCCCGTCCTACAAGCTGGGCCAGCGCACCTGGGAGCAGCTTCGTGACCGCGCGACCGCTGAGGACTCCTCCCCCGCTGCGGTCCGTGACTTCCACCGCCGCGCCCTCGAGCTGGGCAGCCTGCCGCTGTCCGTGCTGGAGAGGGCCCTGTGACCGTGGAGAACGCAGTGACTGAGGAGAGCGCTGTGACCGCGACCGACCTCACCCCTGAGAAGCACGCCCCCGAGGAGCACGACGCGTTGCTCCTGCTCGCCTCCGCCTCCGCAGGGCGCCGCGCGACCCTCACCGCCGCAGGCATCGAGCACTCCTGCCTGCCCGTGGACCTCGACGAGGCCACGATCCTCGCGGACGCGGTCGAGGCGGCGGGCGAGGAGGGCGTCGAGCCCGCCGATCAGGTGCTGCTGCTCGCCCGAGAGAAGGCACTGGCCGCCACCGCGCGCAGCGACGGCGGCTATGTGGTCCTCGGCGGCGACTCGATGCTCGAGATCGACGGGGAGGTCGTCGGCAAGCCGCATGAAGCGGGCCGCGCCGTCGAGCGGTGGCGCGCAATGCGCGGCCGCACCGGCGTGCTGCATTCCGGGCACTGGCTCGTGGATGACCGCGATCCGGAGGACGGCGGCACCGGCGCGACCTTCGGCGCGACCGCGAGCTGCGAGCTCACCTTCGCGGACCTCTCCGACGAGGAGATCGACGCGTACGTCGCCACCGGTGAGCCGCTCGGCGTCGCGGGCGGCTTCACGATCGACGGCCGCGGAGGCCCGTTCATCGATTCCGTCCACGGCGACCCGCATGCTGTGGTGGGTCTCTCTCTCCCGCTGCTGCGACGCATGCTCGCCGAGATCGGGATCGGTATCCATGAGCTGTGGGCCCAGGACGCCCCGCCCGCCTCGCTCTCGCCTGCACACTCCTGACCCGCCGCGGTACTAGACTCGACCTCTGCTGACTTCCCGGAAGGACACCTCGCCCCATGGCCCCTCGCTCCGTCAAGCCCCGCCCCCTGTCCACGGTGCTCATCGCCAACCGTGGGGAGATCGCGGTGCGTGTCGCCCGGGCCTGCAAGGACGCCGGTCTCCGCTCCGTGGCCGTCTATGCTGACCCGGACCGTGACGCGCTGCATACCACGATCGCCGATGAGGCCTACGCCCTCGGCGGCACGACCGCGGCGAGCTCGTACCTCGTGGTCGACAAGATCCTCGACATCGCCCACCGCTCCGGGGCCGACGCGATCCACCCCGGTTACGGCTTCCTCTCCGAGCGCGCCGACTTCGCCCAGGCGGTCATCGACGCGGGCCTGACCTGGATCGGCCCGCCGCCCTCGGCGATCGAGAAGCTCGGCGACAAGGTCTCCGCCCGCCACATCGCGCAGAAGGCCGGCGCCCCGCTCGTCGCGGGCACCAAGGACCCCGTGAAGAACTCCGACGAGGTCGTCGACTTCGCCCGCGAGCACGGCCTGCCCATCGCGATCAAGGCCGCCTTCGGCGGTGGCGGTCGCGGCCTCAAGGTCGCCCGCAGGGAGTCCGAGGTCCGCGAGCTGTTCGACTCCGCCGTCCGCGAGGCAGTCGCCGCCTTCGGCCGCGGCGAGTGCTTCGTCGAGCAGTTCCTGGACTCCCCCCGTCACGTCGAGACCCAGTGCCTCGCCGACATGCACGGCAACGTGCAGGTCGTCTCCACTCGTGACTGCTCCCTGCAGCGCCGTCACCAGAAGCTCGTGGAGGAGGCGCCCGCGCCCTTCCTCACCCCGCAGCAGGAAGCGCAGCTTGTCTCCTCCTCGAAGGCGATCCTGCGCGAGGCCGGCTATGTGGGCGCCGGGACCTGCGAGTTCCTCGTCGGCAAGGACGGCACGATCTCCTTCCTCGAGGTCAACACCCGCCTCCAGGTCGAGCACCCCGTGACCGAGGAGGTCGCGGGCGTGGACCTCGTGCGCGAGCAGCTGCGGATCGCGGCCGGCGAGCGCATCAGCTCCGAGGACCCGGCCGTGCGCGGCCACTCCTTCGAGTTCCGCATCAACGGCGAGGACCCGGGCCGCGGCTTCATGCCCTCCCCCGGCCGCATCCAGCGTTTCGAGGCCCCCTCCGGCCCGGGCGTGCGCGTCGAGACCGGTGTCCGCTCCGGCGATGAGCTCTCCGGTGCCTTCGACTCGATGCTCGCCAAGCTCATCGTCACCGGTGCGACACGCCAGGAGGCCATCGAGCGCTCCCGCCGCGCCCTGGCCGAGTTCCGCATCGAGGGGATCCCGACGGTGATCCCCTTCCACCGTGCGGTCATGGCGGACCCGGCCTTCACCCCGGAGGATGTCGAGGAGCCCTTCTCGGTCCACACCACCTGGATCGAGACCGAGTTCACCGGTGACCTGCCCGCCGCCCCGCTGCCTTCGCAGCCCGAGGAGCCCGAGGACCGCGAGTCCGTCGTGGTCGAGGTGGACGGCCGCCGCGTCGAGATCAGCCTTCCCGCCTCGCTGCGCGCCCCGCAGGCCGCGGTGCGACAGCCCCGCAAGCGCCAGCACCGCAGCGGTGGCTCCTCTGTGGCGAGCGGCAACAGCGTGGCCGCGCCGATGCAGGGCACGATCGTGAAGGTCGTCGCCGAGGAGGGGCAGTCGGTCGCCGATGGGGATGTGCTCGTGGTCCTCGAGGCGATGAAGATGGAGCAGCCGATCACCGCGCCGCGCTCCGGCATCGTCCGGGGCCTGGACGCCGAGGTCGGGGCCACCGTCTCCACCGGCGCCGTCCTCTGCTCGATCGAGGACTGATACCCCGGGCCCACCCGGCCCGGCCCCTGCCGGGCCCGGTCCTGGCCCCGTACGGTGTTGCCCGCTTGACTTCCATTCCC
>DAHVRS010000343.1 GCA_027322375.1 Brachybacterium sp.
GAGGAGCCGCTCGAGGCGGCCGTCGCCGCGAGCCACGAACACCCCGCCCGGGTGATTGTGGTGGACGCGGATCCCGAGGCGGAGAGCTCCGGACTGGACGCCGAGATCCGCGTGGGTCGCCACGCCGGGGCCGGCGAGATCGTCATCCTCCACGCGCGCGGCGAGGTGCTCTCCTCGCTGGACACCCTCGTGATGGCGCTCCTGCTGCCCGACGCCCCGATCGTCACCTGGTGGCCGGAGAACGCGCCGTCCTCCCCCGTCCACGATGTGCTGGGCTCCATGTCCCAGCGCCGTATCACGGACTCGGCCGCCTGCGCGGACCCGCTGGCGACCCTGAAGCGTCTGCGCCGCGGCTACGCGAGCGGCGACTCGGACTTCGCCTGGGCGCGGTTGACCCGCTGGCGCGGACTCGTCGCGAGCGCCTTCGAGGTCCCCCCCGTCTCCGTCCCGCAGAAGGTGGAGGTCTCCGGCACTCCCGGGAACCCCTCCGTCACGCTCATGGCCGCGTGGCTGGAGCACACCCTCGGTGTGGAGGCGACGATCCTGCCCCCGCCCGAGGAGGACCCGGACTTCACGGGGGTCCACGGCATCCGCCTGGTCCGCGCCGACGGCACGATCGAGCTCACCCGCGTCAGCGATGACTCGATCATCATGAAGCTGCCCGGCGATGACCGCGGTCAGCACGTGACGATGCCGCGCCGCACCCTGGCCGAGCTCGTCACTGAGGAGCTGCGCCGCCTGGATCCCGACGAGGTCTACGGCGAGGTCCTCGCCGGGGCGTTCACCGGCGTGGACGACACCGCCACCTACGCGGCCGGCAAGCCCGAAGCGGCCGACGTGGTGGTCTCCGATGCGCAGGCCGTCGCGAACATCGCTGCGGAGCGCACCGCGCAGCAGCTCGCCGAGGCGCTCACAGAGCGTCCCGTCGCGCACCTGGTCCTCACCGGCGGCACCGTCGGCACGATGACCGCTGCCGCGCTGCCCGCCGCCCTCGAGAAGGCCGGCGTGGACCCCGCGCGGCTGCACCTGTGGTGGGGCGACGAGCGCTTCGTGGACCCCGACTCGGAGGAGCGCAACGAAGTGGGCGTGCGGCAGTCGCTGCTCGTCCCGCTGCAGGAGGCCGGGCTGCCAGCCCGCAACATCCACGTGATGCCCTCCCCCGCCGACGGCATGTCGCTCGACGACGCCGCCGCCTGGTACGGCCAGCAGCTGGACCAGCTGGGCGGCGACGAGCCGTTCCGCACCCGCGGCCGCGCCTTCTTCGACGTGCTCATGCTGGGCATGGGCCCTGACGCGCACGTCGCCTCGCTGTTCCCGGAGCACCCGGACCAGCGGAGCATCGGCGCGAGCGCGACCGGCGTGACGGACTCGCCCAAGCCGCCCTCGGAGCGGATCTCGCTCACCTGGCCGGTACTGAACTCGGCCCGCCACGTAGCGATCCTCGTCTCCGGGGCGGAGAAGGCGGAGGCCGTCCGAGCCGGGCACGGCGAGATCGATCCGTGGGAGGCGCCGGCCTCGGCCGTGCGCGGCCTCGAGTCGACGGTGTGGTTCATGGACCGCGCCGCCGCCGGGGACACCACCGGCTGACGCCGAGGGGGCGTGCCCGAGCGGGCACGCCCCCGCACAGCCGAACGGGCCGGTCACCTCATCAGAGGTGACCGGCCCGTACTGCGTTCGGAGTCAGGCGCTCAGAGGAACCGCTCCAGCACGCCGAGGCCCACGGCGCACAGACCCCAGAGCACCGCGAGCGTCACGGTGAGGCGGTTCAGGTTCCGCTCAGCGACGCCGGAAGCGCTCGCGGAGGAGGAGACGCCGCCGCCGAACATGTCGGAGAGCCCGCCGCCGCGTCCCTTGTGCAGCAGGACGAGCATGATCGTCAGCAGGCCCAGGACGGCCAGCAGGATCTGGAGGACGAGCTTGAGAAGCGGGAGATCCACGGAGAGGGACACCTTCCACCGAGACGGACGGACCGATCCAGCATACGGCACGGGCCGGGTCCGATCCGGACCCGGCCCGCGTGGGACGTCTTACGTAGTCTGCGAGACGACGTTGTCGATCAGACTGTGCTCACTCGGCTGATCTCCTACCGCTCGTACCTCGCAGTACGTCGATCAGCCCTGGTACCCGACGATCTTGGCGAACTCCTCGGCCTGCAGCGAGGCGCCGCCGACGAGCGCGCCGTCGACGTCGGCCTTGCCCATGAGCTCGACCACGTTCGAGGACTTGACGCTGCCGCCGTACAGGACGCGGACCGCGTCGGCGACGGTGTCGCCGTACATCGCGCGCAGCGCGTCACGGATCGCGGCGCAGACCTCCTGCGCATCGTCCGGGGTCGCGACCTCGCCGGTGCCGATCGCCCAGACGGGCTCGTAGGCGATGACGATCTTCTCGGCCTGCTCGGCACTGAGACCCTCGATGCCGCCCTCGAGCTGCGCGAGGGTGTACTCGACGTGCTTGCCGGCCTTGCGCTCCTCGAGCGGCTCGCCGACGCACAGGATCGGAACGAGGCCCGCCGCGAAGGCGGCCTTGACCTTGGCGTTGGTGATCTGCTCGGTCTCGCCATGGTATTCGCGACGCTCCGAGTGGCCGACCGCCACGTAGGTGCAGCCGAGCGCCGTCAGCATCGCGCCGGAGACCTCACCGGTGTAGGCGCCGGACTCGTGGGCGGAGATGTCCTGCGCGCCGTAGGCGATGGGGAGCTTGGATGTGTCGACCGCGACCTGGACGGTGCGCAGGTCCACGAAGGGCGGCAGCACAGCGGCCTCGACCTTCGACATGTCCACGGCCTTGAGCTGGTCGCCGAGATCCTCGACGAGGGCGAGGCCCTGCTTCCAGTCGAGGTTCATCTTCCAGTTGCCCGCCATGAGCGGGGTGCGGGTGGTCATTCGGAGTCCTCCTCGAGGATGGAGATGCCCGGCAGGTCCTTGCCCTCGATGAGCTCGAGGCTCGCGCCGCCGCCGGTGG
>DAHVRS010000354.1 GCA_027322375.1 Brachybacterium sp.
TCACCGGCGCCGCCTCCGGCGACGCTCCTGCGGCCGACGAGGGCTCCGCGGGCGGCAGGAGCTCCGCGGCCGACGGGGCCTGAGCGTCCCGCGCTCCGCTCATCCCTCGGCGGAGGCGTCGGTCCCGGTCGCGGCGTCCGCTGCGCCGTCCGCGCCCTGCCAAGTCTTCTCGGCCGTGCCCTGGGGGTCGGTCGCGGCGTCCGCGCTCCGACTCCCCTCGGTGTCAGCGGCTCCGTCGGCCGCGGGATCGGCGCTCGCCTGTGCCTCGCCGTCGGCCCCGTCGGTGAGGCCGCGGAGCGAGGCGCGGTGCAGGAGGGTGATCCCGTCGCCCTCGAGCACGGACTCGAGCGCGGCGACCACCTCCGGCCCCTCGTCCTTCAGCAGGGTCTCGCTGCGGTTCAGGACCGTGACCTGCGCGCGATGCGGCGCTGTCGATGGAGGCGCTGCTCGAGCACGGGCACGTCGATGCGGCCACCACCTGGCGGGACTGGCTGCTGCGCGCGATCGCCGGGGACCCCGAGCGCCTGCAGATCATGTACTCGATCACCGGGGGCCGGAACCTGCCCGAGCGGGAGCTCGACCACCTCCCCGGCTACGAGGGCTCGGTCCCGATGCAGATCGGCAACGGCGCCGCCGACCAGTACCAGGCCGACGTGGTGGGCGAGGTGATGATCGCGCTCGAGCGGATGCGGCAGGCCGGGGTCCCGGAATCCCGCTGGACCTGGCCGCTGCAGAAGGCGCTCGTGCGCTTCACGACCGCGCACGTGGACCAGCCCGACCAGGGCATCTGGGAGATGCGCGGCGAGCCCGCGTTCTTCACCCACGGCCGCGTCATGGTGTGGGCGACCTTCGACCGCGCGGTCCGCGCCGTCACCGAGCACGGGCTGCCCGCCCGCGACGAGGAGCTCGCGGAGTGGACCCGCCTGCGCGACCGGGTGCGCAAGGAGGTCCTGGACCGTGGCGTCGGCTCCGACGGCGCCTTCACCCAGACCTACGGCAGCGCCGAGGTGGACGCCTCACTCCTCCAGATCCCGCACACGGGCTTCCTCCCCGCCGACGACCCGCGCATGCTCGCCACCGTGGCCCGGATCGAGCAGGACCTCCGCACCGAGGACGGCCTGCTGCTGCGCTACCGCGCCAAGGGCCAGGACGGCCTGCCCGGCGACGAGCACCCCTTCCTGGTGTGCAGCTTCTGGCTCGTCGAGCAGTACGCCGCCTCGGGGCGTCGCGCCGAGGCGGAGCAGCTCATGGAGAAGCTCCTGGCCTGTGGGAACGACCTGAACCTCTACTCCGAGGAGTACGATGCCGCCCAGAAGCGCATGATCGGGAACTTCCCGCGGGCGTTCAGCCACCTGGGCCTCATCCGCGCCGTGGACGCGCTTGCCGACTCCCGCTGAGCGCCCGGGTGCACACTGGGAGGACGCACCCGTCGACGCAGGAGGCTCCCCCGATGTCCGAGACGCCCGCCCTCACCCCGGCCCGGATCGCGGCCGTCCTCGAGCGCACCCCGCGCAGCTCGTTCGTCGGCGGCCGGTTCCTCGGCGGCACCGCGGCGCTGGACATCATCGACCCCGCGACCGGGGCGCCGCTCACGCAGGTGGTCGACGCGGACGCGGAGGCCGTCGGCCTCTCGGCGCTCGATGCGGCGGCCGACGCGCAGGACGCGTGGGCCGCGACCCTGCCGCGCGAGCGCTCGGAGATCCTGCGCCGCGCCTACGAGCTGTGCCACGAGCGGGCGGATGACCTCGCCGCGCTCATGACCCTCGAGATGGGCAAGCCGCTCGCCGAGGCATACGGCGAGGTCACCTACGGGGCGGAGTTCCTGCGCTGGTTCAGCGAGGAGACGGTGCGCCAGCCGGGCCGCTTCCGCCACGCCCCCTCCGCCCACGAGGGCGTGCTCACCGTCGCGAGGCCCGTCGGCCCCACCCTGCTCATCACCCCGTGGAACTTCCCGCTGTCGATGGGAACACGGAAGATCGGTCCGGCGCTCGCGGCCGGCTGCACCGTCGTGCTGAAGCCCGCGCAGGCCACGCCGCTCACCTCGCTCGCGTTCATGGCGATCCTCGCCGAGGCCGGGGTGCCGGACGGGGTCGTGAACTGCGTGGTCACGAGCGAGGCGAAGGAGTTCTCGGCCGCGCTCATGGCCGATCCGCGACTGCGGAAGGTCTCCTTCACCGGCTCCACCCCCGTGGGCCGCACCCTTCTCGCCCAGGCATCCGAGCACGTGCTGCGCACCTCGATGGAGCTCGGCGGCAACGCGCCCTTCCTCGTCCTGCCCTCCGCGGACATCGAGACCGCGGTCGACGCCGCGATGCTCGCGAAGTTCCGCAACAACGGCGAGGCCTGCACCGCCGCGAACCGCTTCTACCTCCACTACTCCATCGCCGAGGAGTTCACCGCCCGCTTCGTGGAGCGCACCTCCCAGCTCGTGCTCGGCCCCGGCGCCGATCCGGCGACCACCCTCGGCCCGCTGCTCGACGAGGCCGGCGTCGCCAAGGTCCAGGAGCTCCAGGCCGACGCGGTGGAGCGCGGCGCCCGCGTCTTCACCGGCGGCGGGCGCGGCACAGGCGACGGCTTCTTCTACGAGGCGACCGTGCTCGCTGACGTGCCGCTCAGTGCGCGCGTGCACCGTGAGGAGATCTTCGGGCCCCTCGCCCCGCTCACCGTCCTCGACGACATCGAGGAGATGATCCGCGCCGCGAACGACAGCGAGTTCGGGCTCATGGCGTACGTGATGGCCGAGGACCTCGGCGAGATCACGCAGGTCACGGGCCGTCTCGAGTCCGGGATGATCGCCGTCAACCGCGGCGTCGCCTCCGACCCGTCGGCACCCTTCGGCGGGGTGAAGGAGTCCGGGCTGGGCCGCGAGGGCTCCCACGAGGGGATCGCCGAGTACCTCGAGACGACGTACGTGCGCCTGCCGCTGTGAGCCGGGGCGGCGGCGGCTAGGATCCGGCCATGCCCTCCACGATCTACCTCACCGGTGAGGCGAAATCGCCGACGAACAATCCGATCACCTCGCAGTGGGGGCTTTTCTTCATCGGCCTCGTCGTCGATACTGAGACCCACGTCATCCGCCAAGCGGACTGCACCGCCACTCTCGCGCTCACGGTCGAGTTCGTCCGGGACCTGCTGGTGGGGCGGTCGTTGCTCGAAGATGACGCCCTGGTGGAGTCGATCACCGACCGGTACCACGGGTCCTCGCAGCGGGCGCTCGCCGCCGCCGTGCGCAGCGCCGCCGCGAAATACCGTGACCTGGCGGCCGCCCCCACCGCATAACTGCACACCCCACCCGCTGCCGCCCGCCCGGAACCTCACCGAACCGGATCCCGTCGGAAGCACCCACGTTCCGCCTGCCCGCAGGTGGTCCCGTCGGTGCTTCCGATTTTTTGTCCCCGCCAGCGGTCTCCCTCGACTCAGGAGTCCCCCGTGATCACCGACGGCCTGCTCATGCTCGGCGTCCTCCTCGCCCTGTCATGCCTGCTCATCGTGCTGGAACGCACCACCGGCTGGAAGCTCTTCAAGTACATGCCCGGCATGGTGCTGATGTATCTGCTGTGCGCGGCGCTGAACTCGCTGGGCGTGTTCGGGCACGACGACGCGACCCGCGCCCCGATCGCCGCCGTGAAGGACGTGGTCCTGCCCGCGATGATCTTCCTGTTCCTCTTCGGCTGCGACCTGCGGCGGATCATCAAGCTCGGACCGCGGCTGCTGCTGACCTACGCCGTCTCCGCCGCGTCCCTGTTCGTGGGCATGGTCGTGGTGTTCCTCGCCTTCAAGGGCGCGCTGCACCCCGAGGCGTGGAAGGTGCTCGGCGCCCTGCTCGCCTCCTGGACCGGCGGCAGCGCGAACATGGTCGCGGTGCAGGACATCCTGCAGGCGCCGGAGAACATCTTCGGCTACGCCCTGATCACCGACACCCTGATCTACTCGATCTGGCTGACCATCGCGTTCTCCTCCGTTGCGGTCGCCGGCCGCTTCGACCGCTTCACCAAGGCCCGCTCCACCCACCTCGTCGACACCGGCGACGCCTTCGAGGAGTCCGAGGCGCCCATGACCGTGCAGTCCCTCGCCACGGTCATCTTCGGCTCGATCTTCGTCGCGGTCACCGCGATCTGGATCGGCGACCTCCTCCCGGAGATCGGGGACGTCGTCAACGGCACCACCTGGACCATCGTCATCGTCTCCCTGCTGGGGCTCGCGATCGCGCAGACCCCGCTGGGCCGCATCGGCGGCTCCACCGAGATCGCGACGCTGATGCTGTTCATCGTCATCGGCCAGATCGCCGCGGGCTCCGACTTCTCCGCGATCACGCAGGCGCCGCTGTACCTGCTGGTGGGCGTGCTGGTGGTGCTCGTGCACCTCGCGATCATGGTCGTCTACTCGAAGCTCACCCACACCGACCTGTTCTCGATCGCGGTCTCCTCGACCGCAAACATCGGCGGGATCGCCTCCGCCCCGGTCGTGGCCAGCGCCTTCAACCGGCAGCTCGTGCCGGTCGGCGTGCTGATGGCGCTCATGGGCTCGTTCCTGGGCACCTTCCTGGGCCTCGCCGCCGCGCAGCTGATGTCCGCGCTGTGACCGGGCAGAGTGCCGTGAACGGCCACAAGGCAGGACCAGTCGCAGGGCCGGGCGCGAATCCACTGCACGTGGTCGCGGTCCGCTCCCACCGCCACCGCGCCCCGCTGCTGCGCCCCTTCGTCACCGCCGCCCGCCGCACCGAGGCGGTCGAGTACGTGGTCGCCGAGGTCGAGCTCGCAAGCGGCACGATCGGGCAGGGCTCCGCGGCGGAGACGCTCGCCGTCACCGGGGAGTCCGCGGCGACGATCACCGCCGCTCTCGACGGGCCGCTGCGCGCCGCGCTCGAGGGCGTCACCGACTCGCTCACGGGCCTCGCCGCCCAGGCCGCGGGCGCCCTGGCCAGGGCGCCCAGCGCGAAGGCGGCTGTCGAGGTCGCCCTCCATGACGCCTGGGCGAAGGAGGCCGGTCTCCCGCTCGTGGAGCTGCTGGGCGGCCGGCTCGGCGACGGGCTCATGAACGACATGACCGTCTCCCTCGAGGAGCCCGAAGTGATGGCGGGTCACGCGCGGGAGGCCGTCGCCGCGGGCGCGCAGATCCTCAAGATCAAGCTCGGCAACGACGTGGCGCTGGACCGCGACCGGCTCGCCGCGGTGGTCGAGGCGGCACCGGAGGTGCGGCTGCGCCTGGATGCGAACCAGGGCTGGTCGCCCGAGCAGGCGATCACGATCCTCACCGCCTTCACCGCCGACGGCCTTCCGATCGACCTCGTCGAGCAGCCGGTCCCCGCCGCGGATGTCGAGGGCCTCGCCCGGGTCACCGCTGCCGTCGAGCTGCCGATCATGGCCGATGAGGCGGTGTGGTCCTCGGCCGACGCGCGCCGTCTGCTCGACGCCGGGGCCTGCGACCTGCTGAACATCAAGCTCGCCAAGACCGGTGGGATCCGGGAGGCGATCGCCATCGCGGACCTCGCCGAGGCTGCGGGCGTGGAGTGCATGCTCGGCTCGATGATGGAGCCGCGCATCTCGATTACCGCCGCCGCGCATCTCGCGATCGCCCACCCCGCGATCACGATGATCGACCTGGACCCGCCGTTCTGGTTCGCCACCGACCTGCCCCGCGGCGGCTTCGTGCAGGACGGTGCCTGGCTGCGGCTGAGCGGCGGCCAGGGCCTCGGGCTCGAGCTGCTGCGCGCCGATGACGACCCAGCCGACGGGGCGGCGACCGACGACGACCCGGCCGACGGGCGCCCGGCTGATGGGAACCCAGCCGACGGCGACCCCGTGGGAGCGCCGCGCTCCGACGAGGAGCCCGCTGGGGGTGATCGGTGACCACCCTGCTCGCCCGTCGGCCGTTCCTCTGTTCGCAATTCACCGTCTGACCTCGAAGGAGACGTCATGACCCCGCTCCCCTGCATCCCGACCTTCACCCGCCGCGACGGCCTGCGCCTGGCCGCAGCGGGCGGCGCTGGCCTCGCCGCCGCCGGGCTCTCCGCCCTCACCCCGCAGGCCCACGCCGCCCCGCCCGGCACGTCGCCGTCTACCGTGTCCGGGATGAAGCCCGCCGCTGATGAGAAACTCGCACCCGGTGAGGGACTCGCGCCCGGCGTCACGGCGCACGTCGCGGTCTCCGCGACCACGCTCTGGGTCGCCCCGCGCACCCACCGCCCGGACGTCGACGCGCCCTCGCTCACGAACCCCGTCGACCTCGACGCGTGGAACCGCAACATGGAGGACACCGAGACTCGGCGCTGGCTCACAGGCGAGCTCGAGTCCCAGGCAGTGCTGGGCAGCGAGGTGATCGTCGATGAGGTCGACGGTGACTGGGCCCATGTCGTCGTCACCGCCCAGGGCACACCCCGCGACCCGCGCGGCTATCCCGGCTGGGTGCCGTGCGTGCACCTGGTGGTCGACTCGGACTTCGCGGCCCTCGCCGCCTCCGCCCAGACCGCCACCGTCACGGCGCTGACCAGCACTCTCGCCGCGACTCCCGGTGGGACGCATGCCGGCATCGACGTCTCCTTCGACAC
>DAHVRS010000376.1 GCA_027322375.1 Brachybacterium sp.
ACCTGGGGTGATGAGAGTGAACGATCCGCAGCGCCACGGGAGCGGACCTCGTGTGACCCGACCACGACCAGGAGAACGCATGACCGACCTCGCGCACACCGCACTCCCTTGCACCGTCCCCGGCCTCGGCCCGGACGACACCCGCCGGCTCGCGGACGCGCTCCAGGATCGCCCAGCTGGGCGGCACCCCCGTCGCCACCCCGGGCCGCCTCGTCGCCGAGCGCGGCTGGAGCGACGATGCGCTGGGCAAGGCCGGCACCCAGGAGCATCTCGCAGCGCTCGACGCCGTCTACGAGGGCCTCATCTCCTCGTACCGCAGGGCGATCTCGTCCGCCGGTGAGATCGACCCGATCAGCGAGGACATCCTCATCGGCCGGTCCGCCGAGCTGGAGAAGTTCCAGTGGTGCGTCCGCGCGCATCTCGTGGGTTCACACACCTGAGGCCTCCCACCCCGGGGCGGGTACCGTGAAGGGACCCGACCCCCGAGGAGGATCCGGCATGGCGATCGCCGCCCCCACCGCCGACGAGCTCGCACTGCTGCAGGACGAGGCCGTCCGCTTCACGCGCGAGCTCATCCGCATCGACACCACGAACTACGGCGGGAACGATCCCGAGACCTGGGGCAAGGGCGAGACCGAGGCGGCGAACCATGTTGTCGCAGCGCTGCGCGAGGTGGGCCTGGAGCCCGCCGTCTACGAATCCCATCCGGGCCGCCCGTCCGTGCTCGTGACGATCCCCGGCCAGGACCGCACCCGCGGCGGGCTCATCCTCCACGGCCACCTCGATGTGGTCCCGGCCCGCGCCGAGGACTGGACGGTGGATCCCTTCGCCGCTGAGATCATCGACGGGATGATCTACGGCCGCGGCGCAGTGGACATGAAGGACATGGTGGGGATGATCCTCGCCGTGGCTCGCCACCTGGCCCGCACCCGGCAGGTCCCGCCCCGCGACCTCATGTTCGCCTTCTTCGCCGACGAGGAGAACGCCTCGGTGTGGGGCGCGCAGTGGCTCGTGGAGAACCACCCGGAACTGTTCGACGGCATGACCGAGGCGATCAGCGAGGTGGGCGGCTACTCGATCACCCTGCCCGAGAAGGAGACCGGCGAGGACGTCCGCGCCTATCTCATCCAGACCGCGGAGAAGGGCCTGGCATGGGGGCGGCTGCGCGCGCACGGCCGGGCCGGTCACGGCTCCGTCCCCAATGACGAGAACGCGATCGTGCGCCTGGCCAAGGCGATCACCGCGATCGACGCACACGAGTTCCCGCTCGAGGCGATCGCGAGCGTGCGCGCACTGTTCGACGGGATCACCGAGATCACCGGCACCGGCTGGAGCGAGGAGGACCTCGAGGGGATCCTGCCGCTGACCGGCGGGGCCCGGCAATTCGTCGCCGGCACCCTGCGCGACTCCACGAACCTCACCATGCTCGAGAGCGGCTACAAGGTGAACGTCATCCCGCAGACGGCGGAGGCGAGCTTCGACTGCCGCTTCCTGCCCGGCCACCAGGAGCAGGTCCTCGCCCTGCTCGACGAGCTCGCGGGCGAGCACGTCGAGGTGATCGTCGACCATGTGGGCGTCTCCGTGGACTCCCCACGTGAGTCCCCGCTGGTGGACGCGATGACCGCGGCGATCCAGGCGGAGGATCCGGGCTCGCACGTGCTCCCTTACTGCCTCAGCGCCGGCACCGACAACAAGCCGCTCAGCTCCCTGGGCATCCTCGGCTACGGCTTCGCACCACTGCAGCTGCCCGCGGACCTGGACTTCGCTCCACTCTTCCACGGGGTCGACGAGCGCGTGCCGGTGGATGCGGTGCGCTTCGGCGCGCGCGTGCTGCTGCGCCTGGTCAGCGACTGCTGAGCACCCGCCGCTGACTGAGCCCCGCCCCGGTGGTCCCAGGGCGGGGCTCAGTCAGTCACGAGCGGCTCTCAGCCCTTCTCGAGCTGCTCTCCGACGCCCGCCTTTCGGCAGACCTCCATCATCTCCGCCGCGGGGACCTCGTCCTCGGGGCCGATGCCGGTGTACCAGCTCGGGGCGTTGCGCAGGATGGTCTCGAGCAGCGCAGTGCCGTCGAGCTCCTCGCCGGCATGGGCCGTTTCTTCGGTCTCGACGAGCCAGTGGGTCGCCTCGGCGAGTGCGGCGCTCGCGATCATGCGCCCTGTGGTCAGGGCGTCCAGGCCCGTCGGCACCGCGTCCACGACCAACTCGATCGCCTGCGCGTGCATGCCCGCCATCGACTCGACCATGCCCATGTAGGTGCGGTGGGAGAACTTCCACTCGAGCGCGCCGCGCAGGAAGGCGTGGTGCCGCTCGACGTAGCAGGAGAGCACCCCGAAGCCGAAGAGCACCGCGCGGCGGTAGTCGTTGACCTCGCGCTGGTACTCGGCGCCCCGCGTCCACGCGGTCTCGAACATCTCCCGGAGCATCGCAGCCATGAGCTCGTCGAGGCCGGAGAAGTGGCTGTAGAACGCAGCCCGGCTGACACCGGCGCGCTTCGCGAGCGCGTTGACGGTGACCTCGCCGTCATCGGCGGAGAGGTCCCGGGCGGCGGCGAAGATCGCCGCCTTGGTCCGGGCGGGACGTGGGTCCGGAGCACGCTCGTTCCTGGGCATTCCCGCATGATAGCCCTCGGGGTGCGGCCGTGGCCGGGTGCCAGCGGGGAACGACGACTGCGCTGGGCGACGGCCGCACAGGAGGACGACCGCACCGGACAACCACATTGGACGACCGTGCGGCACGATGGAGGCATGGCCCGCCCTTCCCCTCCCGCGTCGTTCCCGAAGCTCCTCGCGCAGCTGCCGGGGCAGACCATCGTGCACACGCGCGTGGCCGCACGCGGGACGTGGACGGTGACCACCCGGGGCTGGGTGCTGCACTCGCGCATCCAGGACCTGCCCGGCGGGCCCGTCGGCCTGCGGGATCCGCGCGCCGTCGGTGCCGCCTTCGAGCAGGTGCGCCTGGAGGAGGACGAGCTCGTGGTCGCACTGCGCCCGACGGGCGAGTCGAGCCAGAGAAGCGGGACGAGCCCGAGAGGCGGGGAGATCCTGTCACTGCGCCTGCGGCCGGCCTGGGAGGTGACGGGTCCTCGCCGCGCACGAGCTGGGATCACGGCACGGGGCGAGCGATGGGAGGAGCCGCCGGGCCCGCCCCTCCACGCCTCCCCCGAGCAGCTCGCCGCGCATCGTGCCTCGACGCGCAGCGGCATCGAGGACCGGCTGCTCGCCACCGCCCGGTACCGCTGCGTGCACCCCGGCCACGTGGTCGAGGTGCTCGCCGCCGCCGGCGCGGTGGACGAGGAGGAGTTCGCTCGGCGCGGCCCGCTGCTGCTGGCCCGGATGCTCGCACGCGGCGAGCTGCAGGCCGGGTTCCTCCACGAGGGCCGCTTCCGCGCCTGGGACCTGCCGCTCGAGGAGGTCATCGAGCACATCGGCACCACCTGGACCGCGATCGGTGGCCGCGCGCCAGACCGGGACATGATCGCCTGGTTCGCGCTCACTCCGGCGGGCCGTGCCTCGCTCGGTCCCCGCAGCGCGCAGGCCCTACCGCCCGGCATGGCCGGTTACGACTCCCCGGGCGTGGTGGGCGGAGCACGCTGATTCTCCCGCCCCCGCGGCACGCCACCCCTGACGCGCGCACCATGCTAGTGGTGGCCAGCCCCCGCCTCACGAGCTTTCTGAGCACATGTCAGGCATCTCTCAGGCACGGGGAACAGCGGGTAGCGCCCAGGTGCACGGCAGAGTGCTGTCTCCCGGACAGCATCAGACGGCACCCGGTCTCCACCACCTGCCCGGCGGCGATACCCTGAAGCTCACACCCGTCGAGAAAGGCGCTCGAGATGCCAGCACGTACCGTGAAGGTCGCGAGCAGCAGCGGCCTCCATGCCCGCCCTGCCGCGATCTTCTCCCAGGCCGCCAGCGAGCAGTCCGCGGCCGTCACGATCGAGACGGCCGATGGCGGCCCGGTCAAGGCCTCCAGCATCCTCATGCTGCTGACTCTGAACGTCGGTCACGGCGACGAGGTGACGCTCCGCGCGGAGGGCGAGGGTGCCGAGGAGGCGCTCGATGTCCTCGCCGCACTGCTGGAGAGGAACCTCGACGAGGAGTTCCAGGACTCCTGAACCGGGATGACTCCTGAGCCGCACTGCTCACCGAGCCGGGCTCCTGCCCACCAGGCACCCCGCATGCGAGAAGGCCCCCACCGGATTCGGTGGGGGCCTTCTCTGTCCCGGGACATCGCCCCAGGTCAAGAGCGGTAGCGGCGGGATTTGAACCCGCGGTGGCTATGAACCACACATCATTTCGAGTGATGCACCTTCGGCCGCTCGGACACGCTACCGCCGGACAGCCTAACGGGCGCGCGGGGTCTGCTCCAAACGTTGCGGGCGAGGACGCGAGTCACATCACTCCCGCGGCCCGTCATGGTCGCGGTCATGTCCGCGCACGACCATCACGTTCCCCGTCGCGTGCAGCACGGTCGCGTGCGCGGTCGAGCCGACGGCGCTGCGGCTGCGGCCGCGGTGGCCGAGGACCAGCAGGCGTGCCCCCGTCGCCGCATCAAGCAGGGCCTCTGCGGCGGTGCGTCCCGTCAGCGGCCTCCCGGTGACCTCGAGGCCCTCATGCTGGGCGCGGGCCCGGGCGGTGCTGCGCTCGAGGATCTCGTGGGCGCCTGCGTCTGCGTCCCCGTCGATGCTCACATGGAGGATCCGCAGCTCGACGCCCCAGGCCGCGGCGAGCTCTGCGGCGATGTCGATGGCCTGGGCGGCGGTCGCGGAGCCGTCATCGGCGACGAGCACGGGGCCGGCGCGGTGCTGGTCGGAGCGGATGATCGCGACGGGACAGCCCGCATCGTGCAGGATGCCGCGGCTGACGGAGCCGAGCAGCATGCCCATCACGGCACCGAGGCCGCGCGTGCCCACGGCGAGCAACGCGATCTGCTCGGAGATCTCCTCGAGCGCTTCGCGCGGGGTGCCGGGCATGAGCTGGGCGGTCACGCGGAGATCGGGATAGTGCGCGGCGAGGCGCTCG
>DAHVRS010000402.1 GCA_027322375.1 Brachybacterium sp.
TGCCGCTGCGCGCCGCAGTGTCCCGCCGCGGGAACCTCGGCATCGAGGCACGGGATGTGGAGCGGGCGCGGGAGGTGCTCGAGGAGATCGCCGCCCCGCACTCGGGCCCGGGCGGGCGCGGCGTGCTGCGCGCCGAGCTGCGCTCCGCGTGGGAGGCGGCGAGCCTGCGCTGGGACGGCGGGTGGGGATACCACCTGCTGGTCGAGCTGATCGCGGACGGGCACGCCGCCTACGGGCCGTGGCGGGACGGGGAGACCGCGGTCGTGCTCGCCCGTGACTGGCTGCCCGCCGGCACCGACCTCGAGGGCACCTTCAACGGCGACCGCACCGCCGCCGCGGCCGAGCTCGCCCGCCGCTACTTCACCACCCGCGGCCCGGCAGGGGAGCGGGACCTCGCCTGGTGGTCGAAGCTCCCACTCGGCCTGCTCCGCGAAGCGCTGCCGCAGGTCGAAGCCGGGCTCGAGAGCGGCTTCGCCGACGCACAGGGCCGTCTCCACGCCCGGGCTGATGCTGCCCGCGGCGGGGACGGGGAGCGACTGTTCTGGCGGCCCGGCCTGCTCGAGGAGTACGCGGAGCTGGAGAAGGAGACGATGAGGGAGTTGCTCCTGCCCGGCTTCGATGAGCTCGTCCTCGGCTACCGCGACCGGCTCTACCTCATGGACGAGGCACGCCACCACGCGCTCACCCCCGGCAACAACGGGGTGTTCCGCCGCTCGGCGCTGCGGCGCGGCGAGCTCGTGGGGACCTGGACCGCGAAAGGCTCCGGGGCTCGTCGGCGCTTGGAGCTGACAGCGCTCGCCCCGGTGAGCGAGGCGCAGCAGAAGCGTTTCTCCCGGCTCTTCGACGCTTTCCCGACCGCGGCTTGAGCGGCGGCAGCAGCGCGCCCGGTGATCACGGGGCTCGCGATGACAGAACTGGCGGGACCAGCCTCTGCGCGGCTGATGCCCCGGCCCGGCCCAGCCGCGCGTGATGGAATGAGCGCCATGGACAGACCCAGCTACGGCTACAGCGCCGACGACGCCCCGCAGCCGGAGGGGCAGCCGGTGTGCCCCCGTCACCCCGACCGGGTGAGCTACGTGCGCTGCAAGCGCTGCGACCGGCCCGCCTGCCCCGACTGCCAGCGTCCCACCTCCGTGGGCGTGCTGTGCGTGGACTGCGAGCGCGAGATCTCCCGCCAGCAGGCCGCGACCCGGCCGCGCAACGTGATGGGCGCAGCGATCAGCCGTCGCGCCCCCGTGGTCACCTACACCCTCATCGGGCTGTGCGTGGTGGCGTTCCTGGGGCAGACGGTCGCGCCGCAGATCGTCCAGCAGCTGGGGATCTTCGCCCCGTTCCGGGCCCTGGCGATGCCGTGGACCTTCTTCACCGCCGGTTTCCTCCACGGGGGCATCCTCCACCTCGCGCTGAACATGTACGCGCTGTGGATCGTGGGGCAGTATCTCGAGCGGACCCTCGGCCACGCCCGGTTCCTCGCGATCTACCTCGTCTCCGTCCTCGGCGGCCACACCGCGGTGTACCTGCTCTCCAACCCGCTGACCGATGCTTGGTACACCGGCACCCTCGGCGCGAGCGGCGGCGTGTTCGGTCTGTTCGCCGCGATGTTCATCGTCAACCGGCACCTCGGCGGGCAGACCGCCCAGATCGTGGTGCTCATCGTGCTGAACCTGGTGCTGACCTTCACGATCCCTGGCATCTCCTGGCAGGGGCACCTGGGCGGGCTCGTGCTCGGCGC
>DAHVRS010000418.1 GCA_027322375.1 Brachybacterium sp.
AAACCCACGACACCCTCCACGAAGGACACACCGCGCTTCCAGCGGTCGCGCAGCTGCTCCGCCCCGGACAGGACGGTGCCGGAGAAAGCGAAGTCCTCGGCGACCAGGGCCGAAGGACCGTAGGGGGCGTAGGCGGAGACGGCGTGGAGGGACAGCCAGGTGCGCAGCACGGCGAGGTCCTCGCCCGCGAGCAGCTCGGCGGCGGCGGAGATGTACTCGGGCTGGCCCACGGAGACCACGTCGAAGGCGGCGGCGGGGGCGGAGGTGCCCTCGATGTAGGCGTCCCAGGGGAAGGCGGGGGCGAGCTCTCGGCGCTGCGCGGCGTCCATCGGGTTGTCGGACTTCTCCCGGTCGCGCAGGCGCACCACGTCCACGTGGCAGGCCGCGAGGCGCGTCTCGAAATCCATCACCGCGTCCGCGAGCTGCGCGGCATCACCGGTGACGAGGCCGTCCCGGCCAGGCAGCGCGGCGAGCTCGGCGAGCTTCGCGAGGTGGGCGACATAGGCCTCGCGGATCGGGGCGTAGTGGTCCTCGCGGTAGTAGGACTCATCCGGCAGGCCCAGTCCGCCCTGGTGGATCTTCACCTGGTAGGCGGTGGAGTCGTGGTCGTCGGTCCACACATAGGACAGCACCGCGGAGGCGCCGGAATCGGGCGCGGCCATCACGCGCACCACATCCTCGAGGGTGGTGGCAGCGGCGACGGTGGCGAGCAGGTCGTCGAGGACGCCGATGCCGGCCTGCTCGATCGCGTCCTCGTCCATGAACATGCGGTACAGCGCACCCACCCGGGCGTGATCGGTGGTGGGGACCTGCTCGCCCTTCGGGTCAGAGGCTTCGACGTCGGCCGCGGCCTCCTCGACGATCTCCCGCACCCGCTCCTCGGAGAGGTCGCGCAGCGCGTGGAAGGCGCCGTCGCTGGACCGATCCGCGGGCATCACGTGCTCGCGCAGCCAGCGCCCGTTGACGTGGCCGAAGAGGTCGTCCTGGAGACGGATCGACTCATCGACCTGGTCGAGGGAGAGGCCCGAGGGGCGGGAAGCGGGAGTGGGGGCAGTGGTCATCATCGGCTCCTGCGGTGGATGGAGGTGGTCAGAGGTCGAGCGGGATCAGAGGGCGGCGAGCCCGAACCCGGCGAGGGCGAGGGCGAGCAGCCCGAGCACGAGCGGCGCGTACGCCCAGGGGGAGCGGGAGCGCTCCGCGGGCGGGCGACGGTGCAGGACCAGCGTGGACATCCCGATCCCGATCGAGAGGACCACGGTGCCGATCACGAGGACCGGCGAGAGGATCACGAGCACGGTCGCACCGATCTGGAAGGCGGCGGTGCCGATCACGTCCAGCAGGCGCATGATCACGGTGGAGCGGGCGCCGACGCGCTGCGAGAGCAGGGTCGAGATCGCCTCCTTGGACCACTCGCCGGGTTTCGCGATCCGGCGGCGGGTGGTCACGGTCTGCGCGGCGGCGAGGACCAGCCACACCAGCGCGGCCCCGGCGCCGACCCAGACCCCCAGGTCAGGACGGATATCGGCGGGCCACAGCAGCACCGCGAGCAGCACGGCGGCGACGCGCAGCACCTCCTCGGCGGCGCTGCGCACGGCGAGCAGGCCGGGGTTCACGGCGAGCTGACGGCGCGTGCGGGAGACGAACAGGCTGGTCCCGACCAGGACTGCGAGCTGCGCCGCGCCGAGCACGATCCCGAGCAGCAGCGGCAGCGGGCTCATGGGTGCCGCGGGGAGGATCGCCAGCAGCATCACGACCGCGAGGGCGACGATGAGGATCGTCTGGATCGACAGCGCCTTCACGAGGTCCCGGACGAGATCCGCGCCCGTCGGCGGGTGGTCGTGGCCGGTGTGGTCGTGGGGGTCGTCGCAGTGCGGCGAGGTCTCGGGCCGCTCGGCCGCGGGGGTGTCGGTCATGGAGCTCCTTCTGGTCCCCACCAGCGTACCGGTGACGGACTGAGCGCTGGTCGCGGCCGCAGATGTGGAACGATGGAGGCGTGACGAGCCTGACGACCCCCCGCGGAGAGAGCCTGAGCCCGGCCCAGCGCCAACGCGCGGTCGGAGCTGTCGTGGTCGCCGCGACCGGGGACGCGCTCGGCGCCCCCTACGAGTTCCAGCCGCCGCTGCCCGACTCCGAGGACGTGGAGATGATCGGCGGCGGAGTCCTTGACTGGCAGCCGGGGGAGTGGACCGACGACACCGCGATGTCGATCGTGATCCTCGAAGCCTCCCTCGCGGCCTCGGACGCCCATGACCTGCGCACTGACACCGCGCAGGACCACATCGCGCGTGAGTGGTACTCGTGGTCGCTGGGCACCCCGGACATCGGCACCCTCACCTCGCATGTGGTCCGCACCGCCGCGGACCTCGCCCGCGAGGACGGTCATTACGCCCCGCGCGCGAAGGATTTCCGCCGCGCCGCGGACCTCGCCCACGAGAGCCTGCCCGCCTCCGCCGGCAACGGCTCGCTCA
>DAHVRS010000422.1 GCA_027322375.1 Brachybacterium sp.
CCTGCCGGCCTCGGCCTGCAGCTGCTGGCCGCGCAGGGACGAGAGCTGCTTCTCCATGTCCTTCACCCTCTGCGTGAGGGAGCGGACGCGCTCGGGCAGCTCCTCGGCGGCACCGACCTTCAGCAGCTCGGACAGCTGGGAGACCAGGGCGTGCTCCTTGGCCTGGTGGCGGTAGGCGGACAGGCCCACGAGCGCATCCACGCGGCGCACGCCGGAGCCGATGGACGCCTCGCCCATCAGCTGCACGGAGCCGATCGCGCCGGTGGTGCCGACGTGGGTGCCGCCGCACAGCTCACGGGACCAGTCCCCACCGATGGACACGACCCGCACGATCTCGCCGTACTTCTCGCCGAACAGCGCCTGGGCGCCGAGCGCCTTCGCCTCGTCCAGCGACATCTGCTGATCGGTGACGACGAGCTCGTCCTGCAGCAGCGTGTTCACGCGGCCCTCGACCTGCTCGAGCACGGACTTGGGCACGGCCTGGCCGTAGCGGAAGTCGAAGCGCATGCGGCCGGGCGAGTTCTCGGAGCCGGCCTGGGTGGCGCCGTCGCCGAGCTCCTCGCGGAGGGACTCGTGGACCATGTGGGTCGCGGTGTGGGCGCGCGCGATCGCGCCGCGGCGCTCGCGGTCGATCTCGGCGATCGCGGAGGCGCCGCTGGCGACCTCGCCCTCGACGAGCCGGCCGCGGTGGACGATGAGGCCCTTGACGGGCTTCTGGACGTCGTCGACCTCGATGAGGCCGCCGCCGGTCAGCGCGATCGAGCCCTGGTCCGCGAGCTGACCGCCGGACTCCGCATAGAACGGGGTGGAGGCGAGGACGACCTCGACCTGGGCCGGGGCCTGGACCGTGTCGACGAGCTTGCCGTCCACGAGGACGGACTCGACGGTCGTGGCGACCGTGTCCTCGGTGTAGCCGAGGAAGGGCACCTCGCCGCCGCGCTCGGTGAGCAGGCGGTTGTACACGGCAGTGTCGGTGTGGCCGGACTTCTTCGCGGCCGCGTCCGCACGGGCGCGCTCACGCTGCTCCTGCATCGCGGAACGGAAGGCGTCCGCGTCAACCTGAAGGCCCACCTCGGCCGCCATCTCCATGGTCAGGTCGATGGGGAAGCCGTAGGTGTCGTGGAGGCGGAAGGCGTCCTCGCCGGGCAGCACGCGGCCGCCCTCCTTCTTCACGGAGCCCGCGACCTGCTCGAAGATCGAGGTGCCGGTCTCCAGGGTGCGGCGGAACGCCTCCTCCTCGGCGTAGACGATCTCCGCTATGCGGGGGAAGTCCGCCTCGAGCTCCGGGTAGGACTCGACCATCTGGTCCTTGGAGACGGGCAGGAGCGCCGGCATCGACGGGTCCAGGTGGCCCAGCAGGCGCATGGAGCGGACCGCGCGGCGGATCAAGCGGCGCAGCACGTAGCCGCGGCCCTCGTTGCCGGGGCGCACGCCGTCGGAGACGAGCATGAGGGCGCTGCGCACGTGGTCGCCGATGATGCGGAGGTGGACGTCGTCCGCCTCGACCGCGCCGTAGGGGCGGCCGGCGAGCTCCTGCGCGACCTCGATGACGGGGAAGATCTGGTCGATCTCGTACATGTTCTGCTTGCCCTGCAGCAGGTAGGCGAGGCGCTCGACGCCGAGGCCGGTGTCGATCGCCTTCTGGTCCAGCTCGCCGAGCAGCTCGTAGTCCTTGCCCTTGCCGGGGCCGCGCAGGAACTGGTCGAAGACGAGGTTCCAGATCTCGAGATAGCGGTCCTCGGCGCGCTCGTCACCGGGCCACTGCGCCAGGCGGCCAGTGGGCGCATCGGGGCCGTACTCGGGGCCGCGGTCGTAGTACCACTCCCCCGTGGAGCCGGCCGGGCCGGGCTGCCCGGTGTCCCAGCAGCTCTCCTCCCAGGGCAGCTGCACGATGCGCTGCGGGTCCAGGCCGATCACGTTCACGAGGTGGGTGTAGGACTCCTCGTCCTCCTCCCACAGGGTGATCCAGAGGCGCTCGGGGTCCAGTCCGTAGCCGCCGTCCTCGATCGAGGAGGTCAGCAGATCCCAGGAGAAGTCGATCGCGCCCGTCTTGAAGTAGTCGCCGAAGGAGAAGTTCCCCGCCATCTGGAAGAAGGTGCCGTGGCGCGTGGTGCGGCCGACGTTCTCGATGTCGTTGGTGCGGATGCACTTCTGGACGCTCACCGCACGGTCGTACGGGGCCTTCTCGGTCCCGACGATGTACGGGATGAAGGGGACCATGCCCGCGATCGTGAAGAGGATCGACGGGTCGTTCGAGACCAGCGAGGCGCTGGGCACGACCTCGTGCTGCTTCTTCTCGAAGTGGGCGAGGAAGCGCCGGTGGATCTCGGAGGTGCGCATGGGAGCGGGGTGTCCTTCCTGGAGCTGCGGGGACGTGGCGCAGCGGGGGTCATGGGGCGACGGCGCGCCGGAGGAACGTCGGGGTGGACGTCCGGGCGGACACGAAGGCCCCGGTCAGGGTACCGGAGTACACCCGCCGGGGCCTGTCGAGCCGCGGTGCGAGGAGATCAGCGCGCGTAGTACTCGACGACCATCTGGACGTCGACCGTGACGGGGACCTCGGCACGCTTGGGGCGCGAGACGAGCTGGGCCTTCAGCTCGGGCAGCTCGACCGAGAGGTACGAGGGCACGGAGGCGAGAACGTCGGAGTTCCCGCCCTCGGCCGCGATCTGGTACTGCTCCTGGGCCTGAGCCTTGGGCTTGACCTGGATGGTCTGGCCCGGCTTCACGCGGAAGGAGGGACGATCCACGAGCTTGCCGTCGACGAGGATGTGACGGTGCACGACGGCCTGGCGGGCCTGGAGGATGGTGCGGGCGAAGCCGGCGCGCAGGACGAGCGCGTCCAGGCGCATCTCCAGCAGCTCGACCATGCTCTCGCCGGTCAGGCCGGACTCCTTCTTGGCGTCCAGGTAGGCGCGGTGCATCTGCTTCTCGCGGAGGGCGTACTGCGCGCGCAGACGCTGCTTCTCCTTGAGGCGGACCGCGTAGTCGGACTCGGTGCGGCGGCGGGCACGACCGTGCTCGCCCGGGGGGTACGGGCGCTTCTCGAAGTACTTGACGGACTTCGGGGTCAGCGGGAGCCCGAGGGCTCGGGAGAGACGCGCCTGGCGGCGCGCACGGGTGACGTTGGTCACGAGGAATACCTCTTGTTCGCGTGTGGTGAATCCAGTCTTGCAGCCGCGGATTCAGCGACCGACTCTACCGCAGTGCTCGGCCCCGGTCCACGCCCGACGGCACTGGTCACAGGGCGGGCCCTGTGGGGTCGCTCACGCGCGGGCGCCGGGTCACTTCGTGCGAGGCCGCGGCGCCTTGCCGAGGATGCGGCGCAGCGCCTCGACGCGGCGGCTGGTGACCTCCTCGTGGCCGTGGGTGGTGGGCGCGTAGTACTCGGTGCCCACGAGGTCATCGGGCGCGTACTGCTGGGCGACCACGCCGTGCGGGGCGTCGTGCGCGTAGCGGTAGCCCTCGCCGTGACCGAGGCTCTTCGCGCCGGAGTAGTGGGCGTCGCGCAGGTGGGAGGGCACGCCCTGTCCGCGCCCGGCGCGCACGTCGGCGATCGCGGCATCCAGCGCCTTGTAGGAGGCGTTGGACTTCGGGGCGGTGGCGATGTGGACCACGGCCTGGGCGAGCGGGATCCGACCCTCGGGCATGCCGAGCATCTGCACGGCCTGCATAGCGGCGACCGCGACCTGGAGGGCGGTGGGATCGGCCATCCCCACCTCCTCGCTCGCGGCGATGACGACGCGGCGGGCGATGAATCGCGGGTCCTCCCCCGCCTCGATCATGCGGGCGAGATAGTGCAGGGAGGCGTCCACATCGCTGCCCCGCATCGACTTGATAAAGGCGCTGGTCACGTCGTAGTGCTGGTCTCCGGCGCGGTCGTAGCGGACCGCGGCCCGGTTCACGGCCTGGGAGAGGGTCGCGGCGTCGATCTCCTTGGAGGCCTTCATGAGCGCGGCGGCGGCCGCGGCCTCGAGCGAGGTGAGGATCTTGCGGGCATCTCCCCCGCCCAGCCGCAGCAGCGCCTCGCGGGCATCGCCGGTGAGGGTGACGGCGCCGCCCAGGCCGCGCTCATCGCTGAGCGCCCGGTCCACGAGGACGTCGAGGTCCTCTCGGGAG
>DAHVRS010000427.1 GCA_027322375.1 Brachybacterium sp.
CATCACCGGGTATCCGGTGCGGGTCAGGGCGAGGGACTCGATCCCGTGCGCTGCTAGGTGGGTGAGGATGCTGTGAGTGCGCAGTGCGTAGCCGGACTGCGTGTGCGGGAGGGAGTTGGTGATGATGTGCAGAACGCGGAAGCGGCCTTCACGGACCGTGCGTACCGGTGCGTGGACCGCCCCCGCCGCAGCAGTCTCGAGGCGGAACCTCTCTCCCAGGAGCTCGAGCTCGCTCCGGTAGCGGTCCGCCTGAACGCTGCCTCCGAGGCCGCTCGTCTCGAGCAGTGCGATCGCTCCGTCCATGTCCCCCATCGCCCAGACCGCCCGGGCACGGGTCGCCGCCGGAGCGCGGGGAGGAATCAGGTCGGTGCGATCCAGCAGGACGGCGACCTCGTTCAGGAGCCTGGCGCGCGTGGGCGCCGCGGCCTCGAGGAGGGCCTCCGCGCGGGGGATCTCCCCCGCCATGACGGCCCCGAGCGCTGCAGCTCCCGCTCCGCCGGGGAGACGGATCCCGATCCCGTGGAGGACCTGGCCGGCCCGTCGGCGCACCGCCATCGGCAGACGCCGACTGATCTGGATCGCGAGCAGCGCAGGGTCATCGTGCAGATGCTGCGCCGCGGCGTCGACGACGAGCCGCACGTTGCGGAGGAGACGGCGAGGGCTGGGCACGTTCCTCCACTCTGCGGGGCAGGATGACACGGGACGTCGAGAGCATACCGAGGCCACGCCGCGCGCCCCCTGTCCGCAGAGCGCGACCCGGTGAACGTCACGCCACCTACCCTTGCCCCCATGACCCTCCCCGGCCTCCTCGCCTTCCTCGGCCTCGCCGTGGTGACGGTGGATGTGCTGGGCGGGGTGCTCGCGATGGGGATGCTGCTGCGCGGCGCGACGGTGCGGCACCTGCTCGCCTTCGCCACCGGGTACACCGTCATCGTCACCGCGGCGACGGTGGTGCTGCACCCGCTGCTGCGATGGCTCGGCGGCTGGCTGCGCCCGGTGCTCGCCTCGAACGACGCGATCGGGGCGGTCGAGGTGGTGGTGGGCCTGGCGCTCGTCGGCGTCGGCGTCCACCAGCTCCGCGCCTCGCTGAAACCCCGCCGGGAGCACGGCCCGCTCGAGGACCGCGTCATGCCCACGCGCCTTGCGACCGTCCCGCTGCTGCTGGGAGGGGCGCTCTTCGCCGGGACCACGCTCGCGGACCCCGCGTTCACGATCGCGGTGGGCATGGCCTCCCAGGAGCCGCACCTCTCCCTGCGGATCCTCCTGCTCGTGGTGTGGAACCTCGTCTACCAGACGCCGCTGCTCGCCGTGCTGATCGCGGCGGCGGCGGGCCGGCACGAGCAGTTGGTGGCGCGGGTGCTCGAGCTCGTCACGCCGCACAAGAAGCTGCTGCAGCGGCTGCTTGCGGCCGTGCTCCTCGCGGCGGGTCTCGCGGTGCTGGCGGACGGAGTCGTCGCGCTGCTCACCCAGCACGTGCCCTGGCTGCGCCAGCTGCTCCTGCTGCGGTGAGGATCCTCCCCCCCCCACCACCACCCACGCATGCCCCGGGCCCCGTCGGCATGCGCCCGGGAAACACCTCCCGAGTGCCGCATGACCAGTCCGTTCACTCCCGAGGAACGTCTTGCCGCTTCCCAGGATCCAGACCTACTCTCGAAGGATCGACCCCGGGCCGCCCTGGTGGGCGGAAGGAGGACATCATGCTTCTCGAGCGCCTGTATGACGAGGACCTGTCCCAGACCAGCTATCTCATCGCCTGTCAGGAGAGCGGCGAGGCGCTCGTGGTCGATCCGCGGCGCGATGTGGGCGAGATGCTGGCGCTCGCCGCCCATCACGGCCTGCGCATCACCGCGGTCACCGAGACCCACCTCCACGCCGACTTCCTCTCCGGCACTCGCGAGCTCGCCGCCGCGACCGGCGCGACCGCCTATGTGCCCGGCACCGGCGGTGAGGACTGGCAGTACGGCTTCGAGGCGCAGCGCCTGCACGACGGGGACACGATCACGCTCGGCAGCATCACCGTCACCGCCAGGCACACTCCCGGCCACACCCCCGAGCATCTCTCCTACCTGATCACCGACGGTGCGGTCGCGGACGAGCCCGGCTACCTCCTCAGCGGAGACTTCGTCTTCGCCGGGGACCTGGGCCGGCCGGACCTGCTCGATGAGGCCGTGGGCATGGAGGACACCCGCTTCGCCGGGGCCCGGGACCTGTTCGCCTCGCTGAAGAACGTCTTCCTCACCCTGCCCGACC
>DAHVRS010000437.1 GCA_027322375.1 Brachybacterium sp.
GAGCTGGTCCTCCTGGTCGCCGCGCTGCACGGCGTCCATGAGCAGCGCGTTCTTCACGTACTGCTGGGTCAGCGTCGAGCCGCCCTGGGTCGCACCACCCGCGGCGTTGGAGGCGAGGGCGCGGACCATGCCCTTGGGGTCCACGCCGCCGTGCTCGTAGAAGCGGCGGTCCTCGACGGCGATCACCGCGTGCTGCATGTTCTCGTCGATCTCCTCGAGCGGGACCATGATGCGGTTCTCGGTGTAGAAGGTCGCCAGCAGCGAGCCGTCCGACGCTTCGATTCGGCTCGCCTCGTTCAGTGGCTCGACCTCGAGCTCGCTGGGATAGGACTCGAACAGGTCCACCCCGTCCTTCGCGACCGCCGAGCCGGCGGAGACCACCGGCAGGAAGAACGCGGCCAGCAGCACGCCGGCCAGCGCGGAGACGGCGAGGAGCCCCAGCAGCAGGTAGAGGGTCTGCAGCAGAGCGACGGGCAGTGAGCGTCCCGGGGCGGACGCGGACGGAGTGCGGGCCATGCTCCAACACTACGGGGAGGCCGCTCGGCGGGGCCATCGGACAGGCCAGCACCCCAGGAATCTTCACGAACCCGATGCGGGACCGTGACCGAGTGGTCGCTCGGCCCCATGGGCCGACGGGCTTGTCGCGGCTATAACACGTCTGCCTGGACTGAGCCTTGGGATCGCATCGTTTTGCACTGTGTCCCCCGTCTCCTTACAGTGGGTGCAGGTTCGATCAATGACGATTCGGGCCCGGAAGGGGACAGGAATGAGTATCGGGGTGAATCCCGTCACCAGCGACTCCAGCTGGGCCACGCGGGGCGCCTGCGTGAGCATGGATCCGGATGGCTTCTTCGTGCAGGGCGCGGAGCAGCATGCGGTCAAGACCGCGTGCGGTGCGTGCCCGGTCCGCACGGAGTGCCTCGCCGACGCCCTCGACAACCGCGTCGACTTCGGCGTGTGGGGCGGCATGACCGAGCGCGAGCGGCGACGTCTGCTGCGCAAGCATCCCGACATCGAGGACTGGGGGGCGGTGCTGCGCCGCGTCGAGCAGTCCGCCGCCGGAGGCTGAGACTGCGTCGCTGAGCCCGGCGCGCTGGAGGGCCCTCCGGCCCCCTCGCCCCGGTCGCTCCCCGGTAGGCTCGGGCCATGAGCACACAGACCCGCTGGGAGTACCTGACCGTTCCGCTGCTGATCCACGCGACCAAGCAGATCCTCGACAACTACGGCGAGGAGGGCTGGGAGCTGGTGCAGGTCGTGCCGGGCCCCAACCCGGAGAACCTCGTCGCCTATCTCAAGCGCCCCCTGCAGGGCTGAGTCGATGACCGCCTCCCGCATCCGCGCCCGGCTCGACGAGCTCGGCCTCGCCCTGCCCACGGTCGCCGCGCCCGTGGCCGCCTATGTCCCGGCCGTCGCGACGGGGAACCACATCCACACCTCCGGCCAGCTGCCCTTCGTGGACGGCGCCCTGCCGCGCACCGGCAAGGTGGGGGAGGCGGTCACCCTCGAGCAGGCCGCCGAGCTCGCCGCGATCTGCTGCCTGAACGCGCTGGCCGCCGTCGAGGCGCTCGCCGGTGACCTCGACCGCGTGGTCCGCGTCGTGAAGCTGACCGGCTACGTCGCCTCCCACCCCACCTTCACTGCTCAGCCCGCCGTCATCAACGGTGCCAGCGAGCTGCTCGGGAAGGTCTTCGGCGACGCCGGGGCCCATGCCCGCGCCGCCGTGGGCGTGGCCGTGCTGCCGATGGACGCACCGGTGGAGCTGGACCTCCTCGTCGAGCTCGACGGCCCGGCCGCCTGAGAGTGATGGCGGAGCACGCCCCGCAGCGGGATCCCGAGGCGCCCCCGGTCGAGCTGCTCGCCGTGCGGGCCGCGAACCCGGGGCCGCTCACCCTCACCGGCACGAACAGCTATGTGCTGCGTGATGGGGCGCAGGTGTGGGTCGTGGACCCCGGCCCCAAGGATCCGGAGCATCTCGCCGAGCTGCTCCTGACCTGCGGGGCGGATGCCCGGCCGCAGGGCGTGCTGGTCACCCACCGCCACCTCGACCACAGCGCGGGCGCTGCGACCCTCGCTCGGCAGCTCTCCGCCCGCAGCGGCGTCGAAGTGCCGCTGTGGGCCGCGGACCAGGCCGCCGTGCCCGGCTCCCGGCCCCTGCCCTCGACGCTCGAGGGCGAGCGCGGGACCGTCGGCCACGTCATCCATCTGCCCGGACACACCTCTGACTCCGTCGCGGTGCTCGTGGACGGCGGGCGACTGCTCAGCGGTGACACGCTGCTGGGCGGCTCCTCGACCGTGATCGTCCCCGAGGACGGCGGGAACCTCACCGAGTACCTGCAGTCCCTCGCGATCCTCCGGGCGCTCGCGATGGACGGACGGATCGGCGCGATCCATCCCGGCCATGGCGAGCCGATCGACTCGCCGCTGGACGTGCTGGCCGTGATCGAGGAGTCCATCGCTCACCGGCAGGAGCGGATCGAGCAGGTGCGCCGCGCCCGCACCGCCGGGGTGCTGACCCTGGACCGGCTGCTGCGCGTGGTCTACGGCGATGAGCTTCCCGAGGAGCTGCGGGGACCGGCCCGCTGGAACCTCCGCGCGACCCTCGACCATCTCGCCGAGCAAGGCTGAGCCTGCCCGTCGGCCGCAGGAACGAGAGCACCCCCTCCGATCAGGAATCGGAGGGGGTGCTCTCGTGCGGGGG
>DAHVRS010000560.1 GCA_027322375.1 Brachybacterium sp.
GCGCAGCAGGGTGTCCGCGCCGACGGCAGGGTCATCGCTGCCGAAGTAGCCGCCCAGCTGCGGGTCGAAGACGGTGCCGAGCCAGTGCAGGACCACGGGAGCGCTCGCCTCGGCGAGGACGCGGCGGTAGACCTCCTCGTACTCGGCGGCACTGGTCGCCGTGCGGGCCAGATGGCGGGAGGCCATCAGCACGGCGCCCGCGCCGCTCGCCTCCGTGGCGCGCAGCTGCTCGACATACGCGTCGACGATCTCGTCCAGGCTCAGGTCCTGCTCGGCACGCTGGTCGGTGTTCACCCCCGCGACGACGAGGTCGCTCACGCTCGCACCCTTCGGGAACACGGAGGCGATCGCCGGATCGGCGAGGGCCTCACGGGCTGCATCGGAGGTGCGGGTGATGAGCTCGCGGGTCGCGGCGGGGTCCAGGCCCATGCCGCGCTGAGCGGTGTCCATCGCGTCAGCGACGCCGAGACCGCGGGACCACATGGTGCGGCGGAACGCGAGGGTCGCATCCCAATCCACATCCGCGGGGGCGCCCGGGGTGTTGTCGCCGTGGACCTTCGGGACCACGTGCACTGCCGCGTAGATGACGCGGGAGCGCAGCGGCGCCGTGGGCCGGGCGAAGGCGGGAGCAGCGGCGAGGGGGACCTGGCGCAGCGCGCCATCCTCGCCGAGCAGGGTCAGCTGCAGCGCGGTCACAGCGCTCACACCTCCGTCAGCGGGTCGAGGGAGATGCGGCGCCCCTCCGAGGAGCTGGTCAGGCCCGCCTCCGCGAGGCGGACCCCGCGAGCACCGGAGAGGAAATCGAAGGGGTAGGGGTCCTGCTGGACCCCGTCGGCCGCGTTTCCGAGGTGGAGGAGGAACTCCTGCCACTGGGCCTTGAAGCCGTTGTCGAAGACCTCGTTGTCGGGGACCTCGATCCAGTCGGCGCGGTAGTCGTGACCGTCGGCCTCGTCCGGGTTCCACACGGGCTTGGGGGTCGCTTCGCGCGGCTGGATGCGGGCGCCATGGAGGCCGACGACGGCGGAGCCCTTGGTGCCGTCTACCTGGAACTCGACGAGCTCGTCGCGGTGCACGCGCACGTCCCAGCTCGAGTTCATCTGGACGACGGTGCCGTTCTCGAGGCGGAAGACGCCGTAGGCGGCATCATCAGCCGTGGCGGTGTACTGCTTGCCGTTCTCGTCCCAGCGCGTCCCGATGTGGGTGGCGGTCTGGGCGTAGACGTCCTCGATGCGGCCGAAGAGCTCCTCGATGACGTAGTTCCAGTGCGGGAACATGTCCGCGACGATGCCGCCGCCGTCCTCGGAGCGGTAGTTCCAGGAGGGGCGCTGCGCGGGCTGCCAGTCGCCCTCGTAGACCCAGTAGCCGAACTCGCCGCGGACGGAGAGGATCTCGCCGAAGAAGCCGGAGTCGATCAGGCGGCGCAGCTTGAGCAGGCCCGGGAGGTAGAGCTTGTCGTGGACGACGCCGCTTGTGACACCCGCTTCCTTGGCGAGGCGGGCGAGCTCGAGCGCATCCTCGAAGGTCTCGGCGGTGGGCTTCTCGGTGTAGATCTGCTTGCCGGCGGCGATGGCCTTCTTGAGGTTCTCAAGGCGCAGGTTCGTCACGAGCGCGTCGAAGTAGACCTCGTAGTCGGGGTTCGCGAGCGCCTCGTCGACGTCGGTGGTCCACTTCGTCAGGCCGTGCTTCTCGGCGACGCCGCGGAGCTTCTCCTCGTTGCGGCCCACCAGCAGGAG
>DAHVRS010000451.1 GCA_027322375.1 Brachybacterium sp.
TCCCCGAGGTCCCAGCACCGTCCAACCACCCCCTTCGTCCCAGGAGTCGCCATGCCCGCCGCCGTCGGCGTGACCTCGTTCTTCTTCGGCACCGTCATGCGCGACAACCCCTCGCAGTTCAACACCGCGCTGCGCCTGCCCACCCTGCGGATCCCGATCCTGGCGGACCTGCCCGTCGTGGGCCGGGTGCTGTTCGACCAGAACATCCTGGTCTACCTCATGTGGATCATCGTCGCGGTGCTGACCGTCGCCTTGTTCCGCACCCGCTGGGGCCTGCGCGTGCGCGCCGTCGGGGAGCACCCGAAGGCCGCGGATACCGTGGGCATCGCCGTGAACCTCACCCGCTGGAAGAACGTGCTGCTCGGCTCCGCCGTCGCGGGGCTCGGCGGGGCGACCCTCACCATCGGCACCGGCGTCGCCTTCGGCGAGGAGATGAGCGCCGGCAAGGGCTATATCGCGCTCGCCGCGATGATCCTGGGCCGCTACCACCCCGTCGGCGCGCTCCTGGCAGCGCTCACCTTCGCCTTCGCGGACTCGCTCCAGCTGCGGCTCGGCACCATGACCGCGTCCGCGGGCGGGGTCTCCATCCCCGGCGACTTCCTGCTCATGCTCCCCTACATCGTCGCGCTGTTCGCGGTCGCAGGCGTCGTGGGCCGGGTCCGCGTCCCCGCCGCCGACGGCCAGCCCTACATCAAGCAGTGACCGTGCAGGAGGAGACCGCACCGGAGGAGGACTTCACCGCGCTCCTCGCCGTGGCGCGGGAGATCGCCGAGCGAGCCTACGCCCCGTACTCCCGCTTCCGCGTGGGCGCTGCGGCGCGCACAGAGGACGGGCGCCTGGTGCGCGGCTGCAATGTGGAGAACGCCGGCTACGGCGTCACCCTCTGCGCCGAGTGCGGGCTGATCAGCGAGCTGATCGCCGGTGGCGGCGGGAAGCTGCACCGCTTCGTGTGCGTGGGCGGGGACGAGACCCTCGCCCGTGACGAGCGGGACGTGGTCATGCCCTGCGGCCGCTGCCGCCAGCTGCTGTCCGAGCACGCCGGCCCCGACCTCATCGTCCTCACCCCCGAGGGCCCGCGGACCATGGACCAGGTCCTCCCGCAGGCCTTCGGCCCCGCCGATCTCGAGACCTGACCTCGCCCGCTGACCTCAGGAGAGCACCATGAACGCCACCTCGCTCGCCGTCGAGCCCTTCGACGCCGTCGACATCATCCACACCAAGCGCGACGGGGGCCGCCTCGCCCCCGAGCAGATCGACTGGGTGATCGACGCGTACACCCGCGGCGTCGTCGCCGAGGAGCAGATGGCGGCGCTGGCCATGGCGATCTTCGTGCGCGGCATGGAGCGCGAGGAGATCGCGCGCTGGACCACCGCGATGATCGACAGCGGCGAGCGGATGGACTTCGCCGCCCTCGACAAGCCCACCACCGACAAGCACTCCACCGGCGGGGTCGGCGACAAGATCACCCTCCCGCTCGCCCCGCTTGTCGCCTCCTACGGCGTCGCCGTCCCGCAGCTGTCCGGCCGCGGCCTCGGCCACACCGGCGGCACCCTCGACAAGCTCGAGGCGATCCCCGGCTGGCGCGCCGAGCTCAGCAACGAGGAGCTGATGGCGCAGCTCGCGGACGTCGGTGCCGTGATCTGCGCGGCCGGCTCCGGCCTCGCCCCCGCGGACAAGAAGCTCTACGCCCTGCGAGACGTCACCGGCACCGTCGAGGCGATCCCGCTGATCGCCTCCTCGATCATGTCCAAGAAGATCGCCGAGGGCACCGCCGCGCTCACCCTCGACGTGAAGACCGGCGCCGGTGCGTTCATGCGCGAGGAGGCCGATGCGCGCGAGCTCGCCCGCACCATGGTGGACCTCGGCAATGACGCGGGCGTGCGCACCGTCGCCCTGCTCACCGACATGTCCGCGCCGCTGGGCCGCACCGCTGGCAACGCGCTCGAGGTCCGCGAGTCGCTCGAGGTCCTCGCCGGCGGCGGCCCCGCCGACGTGGTCGAGCTGACCTGCGCACTCGCCCGCGAGATGCTCGAGGCGGCCGGGGTGCGCGACGCCGACGTCGAGGCCGCGCTCGCCGACGGCCGCGCGATGGACTCCTGGCGCGGTATGATCGCCGCCCAGGGCGGTGACGTCGACGCGCCGCTGCCCGTCGCGGCCCACGTCGAGGAGCTGCGCGCGAGCGAGGACGGTGTGGTGACTGGTCTGGACGCGATGGGCGTGGGCGTGGCCGCATGGCGCCTCGGCGCTGGCCGCTCCCGTCCGGGCGAGGCCGTGCAGGCCGCCGCCGGGGTCGAGATCGAGAAGCACCTCGGCGAGGAGGTGCGGGCCGGGGACGTCCTCGCCCGCCTCCATACGGACACCCCCGAGCGGATGGGCCGCGCGCTCGAAGCGCTCGAGGGCTCCTGGACTTTCGCTGCCTCCGGCACCGCCGTGCCCGAGCGCCGCATCGTCCTGGACCGCATCGCCTGACCCGCCGGGGCCCGGCCTGGGCCGCCCTCACGTGCCCGGCCATCCCGCACGCCCGCTCCGCGTGCACTCCACGCAGATCGAGACGTGGCTCCCTGCTCCCAAGAGTGTCCTGAAGGAGCAGGGAGCTCCGTCTCGATGCGCGACGGCGAGGTGCCAGGGGGCTCGGACGCTTGGCGGGGTCAGGGGCGGCGCAGCGCGGGCAGGATGTGCTCGGTCATGAGCGGTGCGAGGCGCGTGCCGGTCGCGGGCCGGTCCACCGGGAACCAGCGGTGATCGGCGAGCTCAGCCCGGACCGTGAGCGGTTCGGGCAGGACGCGGTCCGTGCGGAACACGGTGGAGCGGACCCGGGTGCTGGGCTCGTTCGCGGCGGCCGCCTCGAACTCGCCGAGAAGCTCGAGCTCCGCCTCCTCGAGCCGCACCCCGAGCTCCTCCTCGACCTCACGGAGCGCCGCCTCGAGTGCGGTCTCACCGGCCTCGAGCTTCCCACCCACCTGCATGTAGGAGCCGGTGCCGCGCTTGCGCACCGCGAGCAGCTCTCGCCCGTCCTCTCCGTCCCGCAGGAAGGCGACGGCGGTGATCCGCAGGACCTGCGTCGCGGTGCCCAGCGGGCGCTGGCAGCGGTCCGCGGCGGCGAGGACCGTGAGCTGACGCAGCAGCTCGGTGCCTTCGTGCAGGCCGACGGGGCGCATCCCTGCACCGCGCCAGCGGGCGAGGTCGCCCCGTTGCTCGCGCGCGAGAGCCCAGCCACGGCGCAGCAGCGTCAGCGGGGGCTTCCGCCCTTCGCGCAGGTCGCGGGCGAGGCGCAGCGAGAACACCAGCGGCGTCGGGCGGTGCAGCACGATCGCGTCGGCGAGCAGCCCCATCGCGCGCAGCGGGGCGATGAGCTCCGCGGCGAAGATGCCCTCGGCGATGAGCAGCTCGGTGTCCTGCACGTCCAGCGTCGTGGTGCCGGTGCGGCGCGAGAGCGGGATCGAGTAGACCGGCACCTCGGCCGTGCCGTCGTGGGCGAGAGCGGTGAGCGCCTCGAGCGCGGCGCCTCCATCCCAGGAGGCTGGATCGTCCCAGTCCACGATCCCGAAGCGGCGGGGGAGAGAGGGATCGTCGTGGTCGCGATAGAACTCGTCCAGCGGCACGGTGGGCAGCCCGGCCCGGCGCGACATGAGCCCCTTCCCGCTGCCCGAGGGCCCGGCGACGATGACGATGCGGCGCGGGGGACGGGGGCGGAGAGCAGGGCCGGTCATGGGATCCGATCCTACGGGGGCGGGCCCGCCGCTCGAGGCGACGGGCGGGTCTGCGGGGTGCGAGGACGCTCACGCGCAGACGCTCATGCGGGGCGCTCACATGCACTCGGGCGGGAGCAGAACGCGCACTTCCTCTCAGAGCCATGGAGAGGTTCGCGTGCTGTGCAGTGCGCTGCCCTCCGGCGTGGGAGGATCCCGTCATGACCGCTCTCGAGAACACTCAGCTCGCCCAGCTCATCGATCACACCCTGCTCAAGCCCGAGGCCACCCGCGCCGACGTCGACGCCCTCGCCCGTGAGGCGGAGGCTCTCGGCACTTATTCGATCTGCGTCTCGCCCTCGATGCTCCCCGTCGAGACCAGCGTGAAGGTCGCGACCGTCTGCGGATTCCCCTCCGGGCAGCACGCCCCCGCGATCAAGGCCGCCGAAGCCGCGGACTCCGCCGCCAAGGGCGCCGACGAGATCGACATGGTGCTCAACGTCGGCCTCGCCCGTTCCGGTGACTTCGCGGCCGTCGAGGCCGAGATCCGCGCGGTGCGCGAGGCCGCGCCCGCCCCAGTGGTGCTGAAGGTCATCATCGAGTCCGCCGCGCTGGATGATGCGCAGATCGTCGGCGTCTGCGAGGCCGCCGAGCGTGCCAGCGCGGACTTTGTGAAGACCTCCACCGGCTTCCACCCCGCCGGCGGTGCTTCTGAGCATGCCGTCGCGCTGATGCGCCAGACCGTCGGCGACCGCCTGGGCGTGAAGGCCTCCGGCGGGATCCGCACCCGTGAGGCGGCCGAGGCGATGGTCGTCGCGGGCGCGAGCCGGCTGGGCCTGTCCTCCTCGAAGGCCATCCTCGAGGGCGGCACCGGCAGCGGCTACTGAGCCTCGCTAGCAGCAGAAGGCCCGGCCAGGAGGATTCCTGGCCGGGCCTTCTGCTATGCGGAGTCCGCGAGCGGATCAGGCGCCCGTGAGGGCACGGCGCATGTCCTCGGTGAGCGTCGCCAGATGCTCCGCCGCCGTGGCGCGCACGGCGCCGATCCCGGCCGCATCGGCCCCGGCGGGAACCTCCTCGCGCACCTCCAGATAGCACTTGAGCTTCGGCTCCGTGCCCGAGGGACGCACGATCACGCGCGCATCATCGGCCGTGACCAGCAGCATCCCGTCCGTCGGCGGGAGCCCCGTCGAGGCGACCGAGCCCTCAGCGAGGTCCTGCACCGTGGTGACCGCATGCCCGGCCAGCTCCTGCGGCGGCTCGGCGCGCAGGCGCGCCATCATCACGTCCCGCTCCGAGAGCTCGGTGACGCGCAGTGAGAGCTGCGAGGTCGCGAACAGGCCGTGCGTGCGGGAGAGCTCGTCCAGGCGGCCCACGAGCGTGGTCCCCTCGGACTTCGCGAGCGCCGCCATCTCCGCGACGGCGAGCGCTGCGGAGAGACCGTCCTTGTCCCGCACCACCTCGGGCAGCACGCAGTAGCCGATCGCCTCCTCGTAGCCGAAGGTGATCCCCTCCGCGCGGGTGATCCACTTGAAGCCGGTGAGGGTGGTTGCCGCGTCCAGGCCCGCCGCCTCGGCGATCCGGCCCAGCCAGCGGCTGGAGACGATCGAGTTCGCGACTGTGCCGGTCAGGCCGTGACGGCGGATCAGGTGGTCGCCGAGCAGCACCCCGAGCTCGTCACCGGTGAGCATCCGCCAGTCGCCGAGGTGCGGGTCGAGGACCGCGGCGGCGCAGCGATCCGCGTCGGGGTCGTTGGCGATCACCACGTCCGCCTCGAGAGTGCGGGCGAGCTCGAGCGCGAGATCGATCGCGCCGGGCTCCTCCGGGTTCGGGAACGCGACGGTGGGGAAGTCCGGGTCCGGATCGGCCTGCTTCGCGACCGGATGCACCTCGGTGAACCCGGTCCGATGCAGTGCCGCGAGCGCCAGCTCGGTGCCGACGCCGTGCATCGCAGTGTGCACGATCCGCACCTCGCGCGGCCCCTCGGGGGCCGGCAGGGCACAGATCGCCGCGAGATAGTCCTCGCGCAGCTGCTCGCCCAGCAGCTCCCAGCCGCTGGGAGCGACCTCGATCCCGGCCACCGGGCCGACGGCGGCGATGCGGGCGGCGATCTGGGCGTCCGACGGCGGCACGATCTGCACGCCCTGCCCCGAGGGCTCCGCGGCGCGGCCACCGAGGTAGACCTTGTAGCCGTTGTCCGCGGGCGGATTGTGGCTCGCCGTGACCACGATCCCGGCATCGGCCTGCAGGTGGCGGACCGCGAAGGCGACCAGCGGCGTGGGGCCGAAGCGCTCCAGCAGCAGCACCTTGCAGCCGGCCGCCGTCATGATCGCAGCGGAGCGGCGGGCGAAGGCCTCGGAGTTGCAGCGGGCGTCGTAGCCGATCACGACGACAGGCTCGGGGAGCTCGAGGTCGCCGGTGAGGTGGTCGGCGAGGCCGCGGGCGGCACGGGAGACGACGGCGAGGTTCATGCGGTGCGGGCCCGGTGCCATGCGGCCGCGCAGCCCGGCGGTGCCGAACTCGAGGTCGCCGGAGAAGGCGTCCTCGATCTCTTCGCGGGCCGCCACGTCACCGTTGCCGGCCTGTTCGAGCAGGCTGGTCAGCGCCGCGGCTGTGACTGCGTCGGGGTCGTCCGCGATCCAGTCCCGCACCCGCTCCTCGAGCGCCGGGTCCAGGCCGTCGGCGGGGGAGAGTCCCTCGCTCATGCCGCGCCGCCGGCGGTCGCGGGAGCGGTGATGCGGCGGACGGTCTCGGCGAGCAGGCGGGAGATCCGCGGTCCTGCCTCGCGGCCGGCCTCGAGGACCTCCTCGTGGCTGAGCTTCTCCCCGGAGATGCCGGCGGCGAGGTTCGTGACCAGCGAGATGCCCAGCACGTCCAGGCCCGCCTCGCGCGCCGCGATCGCCTCGAGCGCCGTGGACATGCCCACCAGGTGTGCGCCGATGGTCTTGGCCATCTGCACCTCGGCGGGGGTCTCGTAGGTGGGGCCGGAGAACTGCATGTACACGCCCTCGTCGAGGCTCGGATCGACCTCCCGCGCGATCTCGCGCAGCGCCGGGGTGTACAGGTCCGTGAGGTCCACGAAGTTCGCGCCGGCCAGCGGGGTCGCGCCGGTGAAGTTGATCTGGTCGCTGATCAGCACGGGGGTGCCGGGCGTCCACGACGGGTTGATGCCGCCGCAGCCGTTGGTGAGGACCATGGTGCGGGCGCCGGTCGCGGCGGCGGTGCGCACACCGTGCACGACCGCGTCCACGCCTGCGCCCTCGTAGAAGTGGGTGCGCGCGCCGAGCACGAGTGCACGGGCGCCGGTGCCCTCGATCTGGATCGAGCGCAGCGTGCCCACATGGCCGGCGACGGCCGGCGGGCGGAAGCCGGGAATGGAGGTCGCGTCGGCCTGCCACACTGTCTCGCCCAGCAGGTCCGCGGCACCGGACCAGCCCGAGCCGAGCGTGAGCGCGAGATCGTGGGAGGGGACGCCGCTGGCCTCCGCGATCGCGGCGGCGGCGTCACGGGCGAGCTGGTACGGATCGGTGTGCGAAGCAGTCATGGACTGAAGGTAGCGCAGGACGGCCACCGTCGCAGGCTCCCGGGCAGTGCCGCGAACCAGACCCCTGTCACCTCGGGCTTTGTCACAATGAAGAGGTGAGAGATCCGAGCATCGCCCTGCCCGCCGACCCTGACCGTGTACCTCGCGCGAGCGATGATCCGCAGGTGGTGATCATCGGCGGAGGACCCGGCGGCTACGAGGCCGCGCTCACCGCCG
>DAHVRS010000452.1 GCA_027322375.1 Brachybacterium sp.
GGCTACATGCCGGTGCGCAAGAGCGCCGACCTCACCGAGCTCACCGCGAAGACCCCGCAGATCCAGACCGCCGTGGACCAGCTCGAGGTCACCCGCCCCCAGGACTACGCCCGCGTGTTCCTGCCCGGCGCCGACCAGGAGATGGCCAAGGCGATCGCCTCGATCGCGACCACCGAGTGCGACGTCCAGGACGCGATGGACGGCCTGAAGGAGACCCTCGAGGGGATCTACACCAAGGAGATCGAGCCCAAGCTCAAGTGACCCGGTAGGGCCGGGCCACCTCTGCCCGGCCGCCGCACCCCACCTCACCTCACGGATTTGCCCGCTCTGCTTCCATTCTCGGAAGCACAGCGGGCAAAACCGTGTGGGGGAGGGGCCGGGGGGCTACGGACGACGGACAGGGCCGTCGGCAGGGGCCGGGGTCAGAGGGCGCCGAGGGCCTGGGCGACGGGGACGGCGGTCGCGGCAGCCCAGGCCTGCGGGCGGCAGGAAGCGGGGTAGGGGACCGGGACACGGACATCGTCGGCGCTCTCCCCGCTGAACAGCTCCGGCAGACGCTGCGCGAAGCCGTCGGCCGCACGCAGCAGTCCGCGGGCGAGCACCCGCGCCTCCTCCTCGAAGCCGCTGCGCAGCATGCCGCGCAGCACCATGCCCGTGTCGTGGGTCCACACGCTGCCGCCGTGATAGCGCAGCGGGCCGTAGCCGCCGTTCGTGGTGGACAGGGTGCGGATGCCGTAGCCGGAGAACATGCTCGGGTGCAGCAGGCGGTCCACCACGATCCGCTCCTGGTCAGCATCGAGGATCCCGGTGCCCAGCAGGTGGCCCATGTTCGAGGCGACCCCGTCCACGGGCCGCTTCTGCCCGTCCAGGGCGAGGGCGATGAACGGCCCCAGCTCGTCCTCGCACCAGAACTGCGCCTGGAACCGCTCCCGCAGCTGCGCCGCCCAGGCGCGCAGGCGCGAGGGGAGGTCCGCCGCGCCGGGCGTGGAGTCCTGCGGGCTTGATTCCTCGAGCAGGTCAGCGGCGTGGAGCGCGGCGGCGTACGCGTAGCCCTGCACCTCTGCAAGGGCGATGGTGCCGGAGGCGAGGGAGCCGTCGGCGAAGCGGATCGAGTCGCCGGAGTCCTTCCAGCCCTGGTTCGCGAGACCCTTCCCGGACTCGTCGATGTACTCCAGCAGGCCGTCGCCGTCCGCGTCGGCGTGCTCGAGCAGCCAGGTCGCCGTCCCTTCGAGGGCGGGGCGGAGCGCGGCGAGGTCCTCATCAGGCAGGCCCGCGGCGCGCGTCTCGTGCAGCAGCTCGATCCACAGCGGCGTCGCGTCGATCGTGCCGTAGTAGACGGGCGGTAGGTGCGTCTCGCCCATCTCCATCCCGGCCGCACGCACCTCGTGGAGGATCTTCCCGGGCTGCTCCGCGGTCGCGATGTCCGTGCGGGTGCCCTGCTGAGCGGCGAGGGTGCGCAGCGTCGCGGCCGCGAGCGTGCGGTCCACGGGCAGGGCGAGCGAGGCCGCGATCAGGGAGTCCCGGCCGAACAGGGTGAAGAACCACGGCGCACCGGCCGCGAGGAACTGCTGGTCAGGCGTGCCCGGGACCTGCAGGCGCAGCGCGTCGAGGTCAGAGAGGGAGCGCTCGAGCAGGTGCGCGGCGGCCCGGACCTCGGGGGAGGAGACGGGCGTTCCAGCCGACGAGCCAATGCCGTCGGTGCCCGTCGTGCGCGGGGCCCATACCGTCTCCGGCGCGACGAAGGGGACCGACGGGTCGGTGAGCGTCAGCTGCCAGCTGCTCTCCTGGGTGCTGCGCGGGGCGACCTCGAGGTCGACCCTCCAGGTCACGACCGGACCGTCGGCCGACAGAGCCGCGGCGTTCGCGCCGAGCTCAAGGCGGGCCGCGCCGCCGTCGGTGCCGATGGGCCAGGTGAGTGCGCCCTCGCTCTCCGCCACGGCCACGGGGCGGATATCGCCCACGCTCGAGAGCAGGAAGGGGTCCTTCACGGCGGACATCGACGCCGCATCGGTGACCAGCCCCATCCGCAGGCGGAGGCGGCGCGGGCGGTCGTCGTCGGAGACCAGACGGAGCACCTCGGTGATCCCGTCGGGGCCGGCAGTGCGCGTGCGGTGGAGGGTCACGAGCGGGTCCACGACTCCGTCGCCGAGGGAGACGACGTCGCGGAACTCGACCTCGACGGCGGAGCGGACCTGGGTGCTCAGCGGGGAGAGCTCCGCATCGATCGGGTCGCAGCGGAGCACGGACGCGATGCGCGTGTCCCCGAGGTACACGCCTTCGGCGCCGCGGCCGGTGATCGTGCCGCAGGGTTGTGACCACGCCTGGACCGGGGCGCGGAACACGCCGGCAAGGTCATGGAGGAAGGGCTGATGGCCTTGGGTGGGGCGGTCAGTGGAGAGCGCGGGGAGGGCGGTCTGATGACTGGCGGTGGGCATGGGGCTCCGATCCTGGCTGACAGCGCTGGTCGCCTGAAGGGATTTCTCGTGCAGGGTCCCGAGGGGTCGGCTTGACAGCCGCCGTGCCGGGTTCCATGATGATGCCACCCCGATGTTGATCGATCAAATGGCCTGCTCCTCTGATGTTGATCGATCAACACCGCGCGTCGATGACGACGGCTCCCGCGCAGCGGCAGCCCGGTCCCCGTCGGCGTGAACCGACGACTGAGCCTGACGACCAAGCCTGACGACGGAGCCAGACGATCAAGCCCGACGACGAAGCCTGATGACGAGGAGGGAGGACCGACGATGGCGACGACCCCGGAGGCCGCCGGTGTGCAGCGCACCGCGAAGCCGACGCTGAATTCGATCGCCCGTGCCACGGGTGTCTCCCGGCAGACGGTCTCCAACTTGCTCAATGACCCGGACCGCGTCGCCGAGCCGACCCGCACCCTCGTCAACGACGAGATCCGGCGCGTCGGATACCGTCCCAGCGCCGCAGCCCGACAGCTCCGCACCCGCCGCTCGCACCTGCTGGGCTTCCGCATGCGCCCCAGCGGCGACGGGATCAACGGCTCGATCCACGACCGGCTGCTGCACGCACTCACCGCTCGGGCCCACGAGCGCGGGTACTCCCTGCTCGTCTTCGCCGCGGCCGACGACGCCGCCGAGATCGCTGCCTACCAGGAGCTGCGCGCCACCAACGCACTCGATGGCTTCCTGCTCACCGGTACCAATCACGGCGACCTCCGCAGCGACTGGCTTCGCGAGCACGCGATCCCCTTCGTCGCCTTCGGGCGTCCCTGGGGGCGCGAGGACGCCGCGACCTCCCAGGTCCACGACTGGATCGACATCGACGGCGGCGCCGGGACCGATGACGCCGTCCGCACCCTCGCCGCCGAGGGCGCCGCCCGCATCGGCTTCCTCGGCTGGCCGGAGGGCTCGGGCGCGGGCGACGACCGCTTTGACGGCTACCTCCGCGCCTGCCGCGCTCTCGGTCTTCCCTGCGATCTCGTCGAACGGGTCGAGGACGGTTTCGAGAACGGCGCCGAGGCGGCCTCGCGCCTCCTCGCCCGTGGCATCGATGCGCTCGTCTGCGTCTCGGACTCTCTCGCCCTGGGGGCCCTCGCGCAGATGCGGGGGAGCGGGCGGGAGGAGCTCATGGCTCATCTCGTCGGCTTCGACGACACCCCCGTCGCCCGCGCCGTCGGCATCTCGAGCGTGGACCAGCCCATCGAGGAGGCCGCGAGGCGGATGGTCGACCTCCTCGTCCACCGGATCGAACATCCCGATTCGCCACCGCCGCAGAACCCCGTCGAGCTGCTCAGCCCGACCGTGCGTCGCCGGAGCCCCGCGAACACCTACTGACCCACCCGCCCCACCCCGACCCCCATCGGCTCGACCGTCAACGACCCCGTACCGAACTAGGAGAACAGCATGTCGACCACTCGTGCTCTCACCCGCCGCCGTGTCCTCGGCCTCGCGGCCATCCCCGCCTTCGGCCTCGGCCTCGCCGCCTGCGGCGGCAGT
>DAHVRS010000465.1 GCA_027322375.1 Brachybacterium sp.
CATCACCCCAGGTCAAAGGCCTTTTCTGCGGAGCTTTCCTCCCGATGCGCGCGGGGTGCGGCCCCGTTCCAGCACGGGGGTCAGCCCCGTGGTCCCGGCGCAGCCGCCTCCGTACGATGGGTGCACAGGGCCGCCACCCGCTCGTTCAGCGGCCGACGGAAGGAGACCCATGGTCCAGATCCTCACCCTCCGCGAACGGCTCGCCGCCGTCCCCGGGACGGTCCGTCGGCGTGCCGGGGGTGCGGGGGAGCGGCTCGTCGCCGCGTCCGCCGCCCGCGCGATCGCGCCGGAGATCCCCCGCACGGCCGGCCCCGACCACCTCGAGCGCGCCGCGTCCCGGCTCCTGCGACGTGCCGCGCAGGACGAGTTCGCGCGCGAGGGCGTGACGCGCCTGCCGCTGCCCGAGGGGACGGACCGCGAGGCGCTGCGCCGCGCCGACGTGCCGGGCGATACGGCGTTCCATGCCTTCGTCGAGGACCTCCTCGGCGCGATCGACATCGCCCCGAGCCCGCTCGAGCGGGACGACGCCGTCGCGCTGCGCGAGGGGCGCGGGGCACGCGACGCCTACGGGCTCTCGCCCGAGGTCGCCGGGGACCTCGCCTCCTACCTGCTGTGCCTCGCCCACGGGGTGCGCAGCAGTGAGCAGGACCAGGAGACGCTCGAGGAGTACCTCGCCCGGCAGGAGACGGCGCTGCGCGAGGAGGTGCGCTCAACGCTCGTGCGCCTGGTGCGGGTGCCGCTCGAGCTGCAGGATGCGCGGGAACGGCACGCCCGTCACGGGAAGGAGCCCGCCACCGGCTCCTTCCGCCCCCGCACCGCCTTCGAGACGGCGCAGGCAGAGGCGGGCAGAGCCGCCTTCGGCGCGCTGCGCAGCGGGGCCGAGCGCGCCTTCGAGCGCTACGGAACGGGACGCACCCCGCCGCGTCCCTGAGACGCGACGGGGTGCGACGGGGCAGAGCCCCAGGTCAGGCGTGCCCGGTGAGGGCCAGCCGGTTGAGGTCAGCCGGCCTTCTCGATCAGCTGGCGCTTGATGCGGGCCAGCATCCCGGCCATGCCGTTCAGGCGCAGCGGGCTGACCACCTCACCGAGACCCAGGGAGTTGATGACCTCCTCGGGGGTGTCCAGCACCTCGCCGACGGTGCGGCCGTCGAGCGCCTCGGCGAGGATCGAGGCGAAGCCGCGCGTGGTCGGCGCCTCCTCGGGGGCGGAGAAGAACAGGTGCGCGATCGCCTCGCGCCCCGTGCCCTCCACCTCGGTGATCAGGAAGATCGGCGACTGGCACTCCGGCACCGGCTCGAGCAGCTCCGGATGCGCGATGTAGCGCTCCGGCAGCTCGGGCAGGTCGTGGGAGAACTCCAGCAGCAGCTGCAGACGGTCGCGGCCGGTCAGGGCCAGGAACTCCTCCGCGATCTCGGCGAAGGCACCGGGAAGAGGAGCGGAGCTCATCGGGCAGGGACCTTCCCCGGCTCGACACCGTGGGTGATGGGCAGGCGCACGCCGTTGCCCCACTCGGTCCAGGAGCCGTCGTAGTTGCGGACGGACTCGAAGCCCAGCAGGTAGGTCAGCACGAACCAGGTGTGCGCGGAGCGCTCGCCGATGCGGCAGTACACGATCGTGGGCTCTGCCGGGTCCAGGCCGATCTCCTCGCGGTAGATCGCCTCGAGCTCGGCGCGGGGGCGGAAGCGGCCGTCCTCCGCCGCGGCGCGGCCCCACGGCACGGAGCGCGCGGTGGGGATGTGACCGCCGCGGACGGTGCCCTCCTGCGGGTAGTCGGGCATGTGGGTGCGCTCGCCGGAGTACTCCTGCGGGGAGCGGACGTCGATGAGCGGGCCGCCCAGGAAGTCCAGGACGTCCTCGCGGAAGGCGCGCTGCGGGGCGTCCTCGCGCTGGACGACGGGGTAGCCGGTGGTGGGGGCGGGACGGCCCTCATCGGAGGTGGTCATCTCGCGGCCCTCGGCCTGCCAGGCGGCGCGGCCGCCATCGAGCAGGCGCACGTCCTCGTGGCCGAACAGCTCGAAGACCCACAGGGCGTAGGCCGCCCACCAGTTCGACTTGTCGCCGTAGATCACGACGGTGGTGTCGCGGGTGATGCCGGAGGCGTCCATGAGCTTCGCGAAGCCCTCGCCGTCGACGTAGTCGCGGGTGACGGGGTCGTTGAGGTCGAGGTGCCAGTCCACCTTCACCGCGCCCGGGATGTGGCCGGTCTCGTACAGCAGCACGTCCTCATCGGATTCGACGACGACCAGGCCATCGGTGTCGCCGGAGGCGAGACGGTCCGCGAGCCACTGCGTGGTCACGAGCTTCTCGGGGTGGGCGTACTCCTGCAGGGCGGGGGTCGGGTCAGCGGGAATGGTCATCAGTGCACCTTTCGACGGTCGATGCCAGGAGATATACGTCCCCTAGTCTGTCACTGCGGCCTCGGAGTTGGCAGAGGGCCCGGCTCACATCACGCCCGGCGCATGCCAGCGTTCATGAGGCGAAGGGGGCGAAGGCCTCGCGGATCGCGGCAGGACCGGCGCCGTCCGCGAGCAGGGCCTGCAGCAGCAGGCGCGCCGTGATCCCCGGCAGCAGCCCCGCCATCACCGCGCCCGCCTCCAGCAGATCCACCTCCGAGCCCGGATAGGCGTAGTGGTGGGTGGAGGTGCCGCCGCGCGCGGTGCGCGCCGCGACGACCACGGGCACGCCTGAGTCGAGCACGCGGCGCAGGCGCGGCATCGCGGCGGGGGAGACGTGCCCCATCCCGGCCCCGGCGAGCAAGAGCCCGCGCAGCTGGTCGGGCGGCAGGTGGTCCAGCAGGGCGAAGTCCTCATCGAGACCGGCGGTGAGCAGCGGCACCGCAGGGAAGCGGTCCGGCGGGGTGCCCAACAGTCGGGGCGGGCGCGGCAACGGCCGGAACAGGGGTCGCATCTCTTCCCCGTCGACGATCGCGACCGGCCCCGAGGGCTCCGAGGTGAAGGCGGAGACCTCGCGGGAGGACGCCTTGACGACGCGGTCGGCGAGGTGGACGTGCCCGTCGAAGACCACCAGCACGCCGAGCCCGCGGGCTTCGGGGGCGAGCGCCGTGCGGACCGCATCGCGCAGGTTCGCGGGTCCGTCGGCCCCCGGATCGCTCGCCGGGCGCATCGCGCCGGTGACCACGAGCGGGGCCTCCCGGTCCCAGTAGCGCTCGAGCAGGAAGGCTGTCTCCTCGAGGGTGTCCGTGCCGTGGGTGAGGACCACGCCGGCGGAGCCGTCATCGACGGCGGCGCGGGCGTGGTCGAGCACGGCGCGCAGATGGTGGGGCCGCACACCGGAGGAGGAGGTGTTCGCGAGCTCCCGCGAGGTGAGCTCCGCGGTGCCCGCGACGGTGGCGAGCAGTCGCGCCGCAGCGGTGTCGTCGGGCGTGGCGCGGGCGCCGCTCGCGTCCTGCGACATGAGGATCGTGCCGCCGAGGGAGAGGACGGTGACGGCCGCGCTCATGACAGGTCGGTCTCCTCGTCGAGATACGCGGCGGCGGTGCGCACCGAGGCCTTCCGGGCGGGCTTGCGGTCCGCACCGGCGGCGACGTGCGCCTCGTACCAGGCGTCCGCCGAGGCGCGCGTGAACTCGGCACCTGCGGTGGAGCCGGCGAAGCGGGCGAGGGCCGGCAGCTGGTCAGCGCCGGGGTCCGCGAGGTGGAGGGCGAGGCCGTGGAAGGCGGCGTCCCAGGCGCAGCCCGTCGCGGAGGGGCCGAAGGCCTCCCAGTAGGCGTCCGCGGGCACGGTGTGGCGCAGCTCGAGGCGGGTCCCTTCGCCGTCCTCGGCCGGGGTGAGCAGCAGCTCGAGCTCGGAGCGGCTGCGGCCGGCCTTCCAGGACAGCTGCAGGCGGCGCGGCGCCTCGGTGGCGAGCACCTCGCCGGTCACGTCCATGTCGGGCAGGGTGTAGCGTCCGCCCTCGACGGCCTCGCCGCTCGCGCGGCCGAACCAGGCTTCGAGGTGCTCGCCGATGGTGACCGCGGCCCACAGCTCCTCGGGGTGGACGTCGAAGGTGCGGGCGAGGGAGACGACGTGGCCTGCGGGGGAGGTCTCGACGGTGCGGGTCGCGGTCTCGAGCTGCTGCTGCGCGGTGGCGGTCATGATGCTCCTTCGGGAGTCGGGGTCGGGGTCGGGGTCCTGGTGCGGCGCAGGCGCACGATCACCTCGGCGTGCGCGGTGTGCGGGAACATGTCCACGAAGCGCCCGGCGGTGATCTGCAGCGAGGGCATCACGGCGAGATCGGCGGCGAGCGAGTCGGGATGGCAGCTCGAGTACAGCACGTCGGGGACGCCGGACTCCTCGAGCCAGGCGGCGAGCTCGGGGCCGAGCCCGCGCCGGGGCGGGTTGACGACCGCGAGATCCGGCGGGCCGGCGGGGCCGTCCGCTTCGGCGAGGGCCCAGGCGATCGCGTCGGCCGCGTGGAAGCGAGCGCCCGCGGCGTCTGCGTCGTCGTCCGCCGCGATGCCCGCCTCGAGGGCGGCCTCGCGCG
>DAHVRS010000516.1 GCA_027322375.1 Brachybacterium sp.
TGGGCGAGGACCAGGTTCTGCGGCAGCGGCGCCTGGGTGAGCGCGACGGGGGCGACCAGTGCGATGAGCACCACGAGCATCGTGCCGAGCGTGTACGGCAGGGACCCTCGCTGGAACAGGGTGGTCGCGATGATGGAGATCCCGTCGATCGCACGCAGCATGCGGCGGAAGCCGCGCTCGGCGTCGAAGGCCTCGAACAGGGGCCCGCCGGCCCAGGACTGGGGCGAGAGCGCCCGCTGCGCCTTCGCGACAGGGCGGGCGAAGACGCCCATCAGCGCACCGATCGCGAGCGCGATCACGGAGGCGAGCAGCGGCACGCCGAGGTGCGGGACGAGCGCGAGGTGGACCGCCTCCCCCGCCTCGGGCAGCAGGTCCGCGTGGGCGCGCAGCACGGTCTCGAGCGGGCCGGTCGCGAGGGCGAGCACCACGGAACCGGCCCCGATCACGGCGGGCGGCAGCCAGAACAGCACCCCGACGTGCGGGACGGCGACGCGGGGCGCGCCCGGGGCGGCACCGAAAGCGCCGTGGACGAAGCGCCACGAGTACGCGACGGTGAGCGCGGAGCCGGCCACGAGCGCGAGCAGCAGTAGGCGCTGCCAGCCGCCCGCCTGCCAGAGCGCGGTGAGGATGGCTTCCTTCGCGACGAAGCCGTACAGCGGCGGGACCGCGGCCATGGAGGCGGCGGAGACCACCCCGATCACGGCGACGACGGGTGCGGCCTTCCCCACCCCGGACAGGACCCGCAGATCACGGGTGCCGAACTTCTTGTCGATGATGCCGACCACCATGAACAGCGGCGCCTTGAACACGGCGTGCGCGAGCAGCATCGCGAGCGCGGCGAGGACCGCCTCGCGCGTGGCGAGCGCGGCGACGGCGGAGAGGAAGCCGAGCTGGGAGACGGTGCCGTAGGCGAGCAGCAGCTTGATGTCCGTCTGCCGCAGCGCTCGCCAGCCGCCCACCAGCATGGTCGCGGCCCCGAAGGCGGCGAGGATCATCGAGAGGATCTCCAGCTGCCCCATCGCGGGGGCGACGCGCAGGATCAGGTACACCCCGGCCTTCACCATCGCTGCGGCGTGGAGGTAGGCGGAGACGGGGGTGGGCGCGGCCATCGCGCCGGGCAGCCAGAAGTGGGTGGGCACGAGCGCGGACTTGCTCGTCGCGCCGGAGAGGAGGAGCACCATCGCGGTGATCAGGAACGGCCCTGGGGTCTGCCACATGTCATCGGCGACGATGTCCGACAGCAGCAGCGACCCGGCCTGCGCGGCGACCATCAGCAGGCCCACGAGCATCGCGAGCCCGCCCACGGTGGTGGCGATCAGGGCGTTCAGCGCGGCACGGCGGGACGCCTGCTTGTCCTGGTAGTGGCCGATCAGGAGGTAGGAGAAGACGGTGGTGAGCTCCCAGAAGGTGTAGAGCACCATGACGTCGTCCGCGAGGACCAGGCCCACCATCGCGCCGGCGAAGGCGGTGAGCACTCCGGCGAAGCGGCCCAGCCCCGGCTCGGTGTCCTTGAAGTAGCGGGCGCAGTAGGCGAGCACGATCGCGCCGATCCCGGTCGCGATGAGCGCCAGGAGCCAGCTGAGCACGTCCAGCCGCAGCGCGAGGGTGATCCCGAGCTTCGGGATCCAGGGCACGACCTGCTCGATCGGGTCGTCGGCCAGGGCCGTGGGCGAGATCGTCGCGAGCCACACGGCCGACGCGCCGGGCACGAGCGCGAGCAGGTAGAAGGCGTCACGCCCGATCCACCGCACCAGGAAGGGTCCCACGAGCGCCGCCACGAGGTGGGCGAGCAGCATCGTGAACACGAGGTCTCCGTCCGGGGGACGTGCAGGGGGGCCAGAGGGCAGTCTACGGGAGACTCCCGGGCGATCCTGAGCGACTCGTGCCACTCTTTCTCACGGTCTTCTCTACAGTGTGACCATGGCCAGCATCGACGCAGCGGGGCGCACCCCCGCTGCTCCCCGGACCTCCCGTCCGCCCGTTGTCCCCTTCGCGCTGTGGGACGGCGGCATGAGCGCGTTCAGCTCCGTCATCCTCACCTTCGTGTTCGCGACCTATGTCGCCAGCGCCGTCGCCTCCGAGGGGGCGGTGGGCGATGCGGCGATCAAGGCAGCGCAGGACCACGGCTCGCAGGTCCTCGCGACCTGGCAGTCGATCGGCGCGGTCGCGATCGCGCTGCTCGCCCCGCTGCTGGGGAACCTCGCCGACAGCGGCGGCGCCCGCAACACCCTTCTGCGCATCACGACGATCGCGACCGTGGTGACGGTCGCGATGATGCCGCTGGTCGAGCTCGACTCCGACTACCTCACCCTGGGCGCGGTGCTCATCGCGGTCGCGGTGGTGTTCAGCGAGCTCGCGGGCGTGTTCGTGAACTCGGTGCTGCCGGAGATCTCCACCCCCGAGAACCGCGGCCGGGTCTCCGGGACGGCCTGGGCGGTCGGCTATTGGGGCTCGATCGTGTGCCTGGGCCTGGTCCTGGTCCTGTTCGTCATGCCCGGCACGGGGATCCTCGGGATCACGGGCGAGGGCGGCTGGAACTACCGGGCGATCCCCCTGTTCGTGGCGCTGTGGATCCTGGTGGGCACGATGCCGCTCATGCTGCGCGCCCCGAAGCACATCCCCTCCGCCCCCGGCGAGAAGTGGACCCCCTGGCAGGGCTACGCTTCGATCGTGCGCCGCGTCATCCGGGCGGTGAAGGAGGAACCGGTGATGCTGCAGTATCTCGTCGCCTCCGCGATCTACCGCGACGGGCTCGGGGCGGTGTTCTCGATCGCGGGCGTGCTCGCTGCGAACGCCTACGGCTTCTCGACGGTAGAGATCATCATCTTCGGCATCGCCGCGAACCTCGTGGCCGGCTTCGGGGTGTTCCTCGGCGGGAAGGTCGATGACCGGGTGGGCCCGCGGCCTGTCATCATCGGCGGCTGCCTGGGCATCGTGGTGCTCGGGCTCGTGGTGCTGTTCCTCGGCTCGACCGCCGTGTTCTGGGTGGCGGGCCTCACGATCTGCCTGTTCGTGGGCCCGGTGCAGTCCGCCTCGCGGAACCTGCTCACGCGCCTGTCCCAGCCGGGCCGGGAGACGGAGAACTTCGGGCTGTATGCGACGACGGGCCGGGCGCTCGGGTTCCTGGGCACCGCCGCCTTCGCGCTCACCGTCGCGCTCTCCGGCGACACCCGCACCGGGATCCTCGGGATCGTGCTCGTGATCGCGCTGGGGCTGGTGGCTTTCGTGCCGATCCGGCTCGGTGACGCGGGGCGCGCGGCCCGCACCCTCTGAGCGGGTTTCGGGAGCAGCGCCTGCGGAAAGGGCTCAGGCGAGGTCGTCGGTGTCCACGAGGAAGCCCTCGAGGTCCACGACGTAGCCGCCCACGGTCTCGACGAGCAGCCCGGCGAGCATGCCGATGCGGCGGTAGGCCTGGTGCCAGCGCTCGGCGGTCTCCGCGTCCGGCACCTCGACCGCCTCCTCCTCCGGGTCGGCGCTGAGGTGCACGAGCTCGTAGTCCACTGCTTCCTCGAGCCAGCCGAGCGCGGAGAGCGCCGTCGGCCGGGAGCTGCGGCCCACGCGCACCGCGATCGCGTCCCCGGCCGGCAGCGGCACGGTCGCGCTGTAGCCGGTGCGGACCACGTTCTCGGGGACCTCGTCGAGCTCCGCCTCGGGCTCGAGCGGGGCGAGGAGCTGGGCGAGGGACTCGGGGGCGAGCGCGTGCGGGCTCACCACGGTGAGGTCGCGGATGTGGAAGGGGTGCGGCTCGAGGCGTGCGCCGTCATCGGTGACGACCGCGCCGTAGAGGCGCCGTCCCAGCGACCAGGCGAGGTCCAATGCGGTCCGCTCCACCCCGAAGGGCATCCCGTCGGGGAAGGCGCGTCCGTAGCCGTGGGAGTCGCCCATGCCTTCCGGGGCGGGATCCTCGCGCTCGCGCGGGGTCTCCAGCGTCCAGCGGCCGGCGCCGCGCGGGGAGCGGTCCGGGACCAGGCGCACCCCGTCCTCGAGCGTGATCGTGCCGTCGGACTCCTCGGCTGTCGCGTCCGGGTGGAGGTTGCGGACCATCGCGAGCACGTCCTCGGGCGCGGTGTCCCGGGGCAGCTGGAGGCGGTGGGAGGTGCGCGCGGGCGGGGACGAGTCGACGGTGTCGGTCACTGCTCCTCCTGGACGGGGATCACGGTGCGGTGGAAGTTCTGCGCGGAGCGGGACGGGGTCGGACCGCGCTGGCCAAGATAGCGATTGAGGTTACCTGCGCTGCCGTAGGGGTTCTGCGCGGCACTGGAGAGCCGGAAGAAGCACAGCTGGCCGATCTTCATCCCCGGCCACAGCGCGACGGGGAGGGTCGCCATATTCGACAGCTCCAGGGTGATGTGCCCTTCGAAGCCGGGGTCGATGAACCCGGCGGTGGAGTGGGTGAGCAGGCCCAGGCGGCCCAGCGAGCTCTTGCCCTCGAGCCGTGCGGCGACATCGTCCGGCAGGGTGATCCGCTCGAAGGTGGAGGCGAGCACGAATTCACCGGGGTGGAGCATGTACGGCTCCTCCGGGCCCACCGTCACCTCGCGCGTGAGGTCCGGCTGCTCGATCGCGGGGTCGATCATCGCGTACTTGTGGTTGTCGAAGAGGCGGAAGAACCGGTCGATGCGCACGTCCACGGAGGCGGGCTGGATCATCTCGTCGTCGAAGGGGTCCAGTCGCACCCGCTCGGCGTCGATCTCGGCCCGGATGTCTCGATCACTCAGCAGCACGGCGCCAGACTAGTCCGTCCGGCTGTGGTTCGCCGCACCTGTCCGGAGCATGTATGCTGGTCCGCGTCCGTTCGAGGAACGGATGCGCGGGTGTAGTTCAATGGTAGAACTTCAGCTTCCCAAGCTGACAGCGCGGGTTCGATTCCCGTCACCCGCTCCATGGATCGCCGGCCCACGGGCCGGCGTTCGTCATTCCCGGGCATGTCGCCCCCTCCCCTGCGCTTCGTCTGCCTCCCGGCGTGATATCGCTCCAAAGGTTATGTCGTTCGGGGTATGAAGTGTAAGAATGCGGCATGCCCAAGATCATCGGTGGCTCCCTCGAGGAGCATCGCGAGCGGACGCGGGAGAAGATCTTCTCCGCCCTCGCCGAACTGCTGGAGAACCAGGAGTTCGGGTCCGTCACCTTCTCGCGCATCGCGGCCGCGGCCGGCGTGGGACGCACGGCGATGTACAACCACTTCCCCGACCGCGAGACGCTCCTGGTCGAGTACGCGATCCACGAGACCACGGACTACATCGCCCAGCTTCGTGCCGGGGTCAGCGACTCCGCCACCCCGCGTGATGCGGCGATCGCGTACGTGAAGACGCAGCTCGAGCTGAACGTGTCCTTCCACGTCCCGCAGACCTCCGGCGGCGCCCCCCTGAGCCCCGACACGGCCGCGCGGATGCGCGAGCACGTGGTGCTCATCGAGGACGTGCTGCGCACGATCGTCACCGACGGGATCGAGGCGGGCGACTTCGCCGCGGATCTCGATGTGGACCAGACGGTGCGGATCATCAACGGGCTGCTCGTCGGCTCCAACGCGAAGCGCTACTCCCCCGCCGCGCTCGAGGAGTTCGTGTTGCGAGGACTCGGCGCGACCCCCTGACCCCCAGCCCCAGAAGGCCTCCGGCCCGCCCCTGACTGCTCAGGGACGGGCCGGCGTTCGTTTCCGGGAGCGGCAGAGCCGGGCTCAGTCCTCCCAGTCCATCGCGTCCAGTGCCCCGTCGGACTCCTCGGGGCGGCGCGCGAAGAGGGGCCTGGAGACCTCCTCCTCGCCGTCCTCGAGGTCCACCTCGGGGGCGGTCGCTGCGACGATCCAGCAGGTCGCGGCGATGACGAGCGCGACCACGGCGATCCCCCAGCGCAGGAAGTGGTCGGTGCCGTCGGTGCTCATCCCCACCACGGCGCTGACGGCCAGCGCCGTCAGCAGGCTCGTGCTGAGCAGCAGCGGCAGCGCCACGGCGCCGATCGTCGAGCGCAGCACACCGGTCAGCACGGTGCCGCCGAGCGCGCCGGAGTGGCCCCAGGAGCCGCGCCCGCCGTAGCGGCCGGAGCCGATCACGGCGGCTGCGTTCTCCAGGGTCGAGCCCGCACCGAGGGTCCACAGGCCCAGGCCCGCAGCGGTGAGCACCACGCCCACCACGAGTCCGGGCAGG
>DAHVRS010000533.1 GCA_027322375.1 Brachybacterium sp.
CGCGGTGCGCTGCAGCGTCATGAGTCCCGCACCGTCACCGGCACCGGCGAGCACGTCTTCGAGCTGCCGCTGACCGCCTTCGGCGACGGCGGCTGGTACTGGTTCGACGCCTTCGCCGGGGCCGACGAGCTCGCGATCCTCGGCGCGGAGTGGACCGCCGATGCGGACCTCGCCCGCACCGAGGGCAGCTTCTCGATCTCGATGACGACCATGAACAAGGTCGAGTACTGCCTGGCGAACATCCGCACCGTCGCCGAGGACCCCGACCTGCGCTCCCTGCTGGACGTCATGTACGTCATCGACCAGGGCTCGGACCGGCTCTCCGACCACCCGGGCGAGCTCGCCCCGCTCCAGGAGTCCCTCGGGGACGCGCTCCGTGTCATCGAGCAGGGCAACATCGGCGGCTCGGGCGGTTTCTCCCGCGGCATGTACGAGGCGGCGACCGCGGGCAGCTCCACCTACGTCGTCAACTGCGATGACGACATCGTCATGGAGCCCGAGTCGCTGATCCGCATGACGACCTTCGCGGACTTCGCCACCCGGCCCACTATCGTCGGCGCCCACATGTTCGACCTCAACAACCGCAGCGTGCTGCACACCTTCGGCGAGATCGTCGATCCGTGGCGGATCCAGCCGGCCGTCGCGACCCCGGAGGGCGTGCTCGGCCACGACTTCGCCGAGGAGCCGCTGCGCTCGACCCCGTGGCTGCACCGCCGCGCGGACGTGGACTACAACGGCTGGTGGTCGTGCATGATCCCCACCGAAACCGTGCGCGCGATCGGGCTGAGCCTGCCCGTGTTCATCAAGTGGGACGACGCCGAGTACGGTCTGCGCGCCAAGCAGGCGGGCTACCCGACCGTCTCCCTGCCGGGCGCGGGCGTGTGGCACATGAGCTGGGTCGACAAGGACGACCTCGTGGGCTGGCAGGCCTACTTCCACGAGCGCAACCGCCTCATCACCGCCCTGCTGCACTCCCCGTACTCGCGCGGCGGCCGCGTGGTGAAGGAGTCGCAGTTCATGGACGTCAAGCACCTCATCTCGATGCAGTACTACACCGAGGCGGGCCGTCTGCTCGCCCAGCGCGACGTGCTCGACGGGCCCGACGCGTTGCACGGCAACATCGGCACGAAGCTGCCCGAGATCCGTGGCCTCGCCGCTGCCTTCGACGACGCCCGCACCGAGAAGGACCTCGACCGCTTCCCCGCGGTCCACGTGGACAAGCCGCCGCGCAAGGGCCGCCCCTTCACCCAGCCCGGCCGCCTCGCGCTGCCGGCCTGGACGGCGCGCACCCTCGCCAAGCAGCTGGTCAAGCCCACCCGTCCCCGTGCGGCGGAGAACCCTCAGGCGGTCATTCCGCACCTCGATGCGCGCTGGTGGCGGCTGTCAGCCTACGACAGCGCGTTGGTCTCCAACGCCGAGGGCACCCAGGTCGCCTGGTACAAGCGCGATCCCCGCCAGGTGCGGACCATGCTCGCCGAGGCCGTCGGCGCGCATGTGACCCTGCATCGGCGCTGGAACGCGCTGCGCGAGCAGTACCGCGAGGCGCTGCCACGGATCACGTCCTTCGAGGCGTGGGAGCGCACCTTCGCCGCGAACCCGGCACCGCGCCGCGAGGGAGACGCGGGGGAGCCTTCCGCTGACGGGAACCCGGCCGAGTGAGCGGCGGGATCTCCGGGCGCGCCCTCGCTCCCACCCGCGTCGAGCAGGCCGAGGGCTGGCGCGCCCCGGGGCAGG
>DAHVRS010000535.1 GCA_027322375.1 Brachybacterium sp.
GGTCCTCGAGGGTCGCGAGCTCGGCGGCGGCGGTGCGCCGCTCGGCGAGGAAGGCGCGGTCCACGAGGAGTCCGTCGATGATCCCGAGCTCGGAGAGGCCGGGGGTGTTCAGGGTGAGGCCCACGGCGCGGGCGCCCTCGAGGACGTCAGCCTCCTCGACGAGGCGCCGCGTGGCGGGGTCCTCGACCGTAAAGATGCAGGCGGTGCGGACGCCCTCGAAGATCTTGCCTTTGGCGCGGGCGTACTCCTCGCGGCCGCCGTGCCTGTCGAGGTGGTCGGCGCTGATGTTCAGCACCGCGGCGGCCTCGCAGTACAGGTGCTCGGTCCAGTGCAGCTGGAAGCTGGACAGCTCCAGCGCGAGCACGTCGAAGCCCTCCGGGTCCAGCGCCGCCTCGATCATGGGCAGGCCGACGTTCCCGCAGGCGACCGCGCGCAGTCCGGCGGCGCGCAGGATCGACTCGAGCATGGTCACGGTGGTGGTCTTGCCGTTGGTCCCGGTGACGGCGAGCCAGGCGGGGCCGTCGGCGGCCTGCATGCGGCGGGCGAGCTCGATCTCGCTCCACACGGGGATCCCGGCGGCCGCGGCCTCGGCCAGCAGCGGCTGGTCGGGGCGCCAGCCCGGGGAGGTGACGATGAGATCGATCTCTCGGTCCGCGGGCAGGGCGCGGGTGTGCTCCGCGCCCAGGCGCACCTCGACGCCGAGCACCTCGAGGATGTTTGCGCGCTCGCGCAGCTCCTCGGTGTCCTTTCCGTCGACTACGAGGACGCGGGCGCCGCGCTGCATGGTCTGGTCAGCGATCGCGTACCCGGAGACTCCGAAGCCGGTCACGAGGATGCGCAGCCCGGCCACGTCCAGGCCGGGCCAGGGTCGCTCTAGCACCGGCAGGGTGCTGGCGGGCGCGGTCGTGCCGTCGGCCGCCGGTGTGCCGTCGGGCGCGGTCATGAGGTGAGCCTCGGCAGCGCGTCGAGGTAGAACAGGCCCAGGCCCACACCGGCGAGGATCCCGGCGACGATCCAGAAGCGCACCACGATCGTCACCTCGTTCCAGCCCTTGAGCTCGAAGTGGTGCTGCAGCGGGGCCATGCGGAAGACCCGCTTGCCGGTGAGCTTGAAGCTGGTCACCTGGATGATCACGGACAGCGAGATGATCACGAACAGGCCGCCGATGATGGCGCCGACGATCTGGGTGCGGGAGATGATCGTCAGTCCCGCGATCGCGCCGCCGAGGGCGAGGGAGCCGGTGTCGCCCATGAAGATCTTCGCGGGCGAGGTGTTCCACCACAGGAAGCCGACGCAGGCGCCGATGATCGCCGCGCACAGCACCGCGGTGTCCAGCGGATCGCGGGCGCCGTAGCAGTGGACGAGGCCGCCGGCGTCGAGGTCGATGTTGCACACCTGACGCCACTGCCAGAAGCTGATGATGAGGTACGCGGCGGTGAAGATGATCGTCGCGCCGGAGGCGAGGCCGTCGAGCCCGTCGGTGAGGTTCACCCCGTTGGACCAGGCGGCGACCAGGAAGTTCGCCCAGATCGCGAAGAGGATGATGCCGCCGGCGGTGCCGAGGAAGGCGAGGTCCAGCCAGGGGATGTCCCGCACGAAGGAGATGTGCGTGGAGGCCGGGGTGACGCCGAGGTCGTCGGGGAACATCAGCGCGAGGACCGCGAAGGCGGTCGCGACGATGAACTGGCCCAGCAGCTTGTAGCGGGGGCGCAGCCCGGTGCTGTCCTGCTGGGAGATCTTCAGGTAGTCATCGAGGAAGCCCACGACCCCGAGCCCCACGGCGAGGAACAGCACCAGCATCACCGAGACGCTGGGGCTCGTCCACAGCACCAGGTGCGTGAGGAAGTAGCCGATGAGGACCGCGAGGATGATCGCGACGCCGCCCATGGTGGGGGTGCCGCGCTTGGTGGCGTGGGAGGTGGGGCCGTCGTCGCGGACGAACTGGCCGTAGCCGCGCCGCTCGAGCACCTTGATGAACAGCGGGGTGCCGAGGATGGAGAACAGGAGCGCGATGGCTCCGGAGATGATGATCGCGATCATTGGATCTGTCCCGTCCGCGCGGCCTCGGCGCGCTGCTCGAGCTGCTCCACGAGGGGGCCGGCGACGCCGCGCAGTCCGGCATCGCGGGAGGACTTCATGAGAACCACGTCGCCGGGGCGGAGGGTGCTGGCGAGCACCTCGATCGCCTCGTCGACGGTGTCGAGGTGCTCGGACTCGCCGCCGAAGCTGCCCTCGAGGCTCGCGCCGTGGTGGATCGCGGCCGCGCCGTCGCCGACGGAGTACAGCTGCGAGATGTTCAGCCGCACCGCGAGGCGTCCGATCTCGTCGTGCAGTCGCACGGAGTCGGGGCCGAGCTCGAGCATCTCGCCGAGCACGGCGACGGTGCGGTGGGTCCGCCCGAGGTGGGCGAGGGTCTTGAGCGCCTGGCGCATCGAGTCCGGGTTCGCGTTGTAGGCGTCGTCGATGACAAGCTCTCCCCCGGCCTCGATGACCTGCATGCGCTGCCCGGAGGCGAGGGTCGCACCGTCCAGGGAGGCGGCGGCCGCGGCG
>DAHVRS010000555.1 GCA_027322375.1 Brachybacterium sp.
GCCGTCGATCGGGGCGAGCGAGGACTACCACTCCTCCCTCGCCGCGACCCAGGCCGAGGAGTGGTACGCGGGCTATGCGCATGAGGTGATGGCCGCGCGCACCGCGGATGCGACACGCGAGGCGCATCTGGCGCTGTGCGAGATCCACCGCGACCGCGCCGCGGAGCTGGGCGCCTACGCGGAGGAGGACGGCGCCGAGGTGGTCGCCCGGCAGGCCGTCTACGCGCTGCCGGCCGGCTCCCTGGCCGAGGACGCGGTCGGGGCGCTGCCCACCAGGCTCTCGCAGAGCCTGCTGGTGGACCACCTCGCCCTGGTCGGCGCGGCACCCTTCGAGCGCAGGCCGCTGCCGATCGCCGCCGCGCTCGCGGAAGCGGAGCGGCTCGGCGCGGTGCTGGAGGACCTGCCGCCCCTGCCGAGCCTCACCGCGGAGGACCCGCCCGCCGGCCGCTGAACTGCCGGTGGAAGACGGCCGACCGGCGCCCCGTCGGCCGGAGCGCCCGTCCTTCGTCGGCTGAGGAGCCAGCTGGCCCGTCGGCCCGTGGGATCAGGCCCCGCGGACCTCGGCGAGGACGGCGTCGACGACCTCGGCCGGAGACACCTCGCGCACCTCGCCGCTCTTCCTGTCACGGACCTCGACCACGCCGGTGGCGAGGCCACGGCCCACGACCACGGCGGTGGGGAGGCCCAGCAGTTCGGAGTCCTTGAACTTCACGCCCGGGGAGACCTTCGGGCGGTCGTCGTAGAGCACCTCGAGGCCCTGCGCGGTCAGCTCCGCAGCGATGCGCTCGGCCTCCTCGTACGCGGCCGCGTCCTTGCCGGTCGCGACGATGTGCACGTCAGCGGGGGCGAGCTCGCGGGGCCAGACCAGGCCCTTCTCGTCGTGGCAGAGCTCGGCGACGGCCGCGACGGCGCGGGTCACGCCGATGCCGTAGGAGCCCATGGTCACGACCACGGACTTGCCGTTCTCGTCGAGGACCTTCAGGCCCAGTGCCTCGGCATACTTCCGGCCCAGCTGGAAGATGTGACCCATCTCCATGCCGCGGGTCAGGCGCATCGGGCCGGAGCCGTCCGGTGCTGGGTCGCCGTCGTGCACCTCGGCCGCCTCGATCGTGCCGTCGGCGGTGAAGTCGCGCCCGTAGACGAGGTCGTAGACGTGCGTGTCCTTCTCGCCGGCGCCAGCGACCCAGGAGGTGCCGGGGACCACTCGCGGGTCCACGAGGTAGCGGATGCCGGACTCGGACTCGAGGCCCAGGCCCTCGGGGCCGATGTAGCCCTTCTTCAGCACGGGGTGCTTCGCGAAGTCCTCATCGGTGAAGGCGGTCGCGAGCGCGGGGGCGACGGCGGCCTCGAGGCGCTTGGGGTCGACCTCGCGATCACCGGGCAACGCGATGACGAGCGGCTCGGTGGTGCCGTCGGGGTAGGTGAGCAGGTAGACGAGGTGCTTGAGCATCTCGTACCGGGTCCAGCTGCCGTCCTCGGTGACGGGGCCCTTCCCGGGGAAGGTCTCGTTGGAGAAGTCGGTGAGCGCCGCGATGGTGGACGCGCCGGGGGTGGCCTCGCGATGCATCGCGGGCAGCGCCGCGATCGCGGCCTCATCCAGCGGCTCGGGAGCGAGCGTCGTGACGGCCTCGACGTTCGCGGCGTAGCCGCCGTCGGAGACCACGAAGGTGTCCTCGCCCACCGGGGTGGGGTGGAGGAACTCCTCGGAGCGCGAGCCGCCCATGGCGACGGCATCGGCCTGGCAGATCACGGTGGGCAGACCCAGGCGCTCGAAGGTGCGCTGGTAGGCGAGGCGCTGCTTCTCGTAGGAGGCGTCCAGTCCCGCATCGTCCACGTCGAAGGAGTAGGCGTCCTTCATGATGAACTCGCGGGTGCGCAGCAGGCCGGCGCGGGGCCGGGCCTCATCGCGGAACTTGGTCTGGATCTGGTACAGCATCGCCGGGAGGTCCTTGTACGAGGAGTACAGGTCCTTCACCGTGAGGGTGAACATCTCCTCGTGGGTGGGGGCGAGGAGGTAGTCGTCCTGGCGGCGGTCCTGGAGACGGAACAGGGTGGGTCCGTACTCCTCCCAGCGACCGGTCGCCTCGTAGGGCTCGCGCGGCTGGAGGGCGGAGAAGAGCACCTCCTGCGCGCCGATCGCGTCCTGCTCCTCGCGCACGATCTGCTCGACCTTGCGCAGCACCTTCAGTCCCAGCGGCAACCAGGTGTACACGCCCGCGGCCGAACGGCGGATGTAGCCCGCACGCACCAGCAGCTTGTGGCTGGTGACCTCGGCGTCGGCAGGGTCCTCCCGCAGGGTGCGGACGAACAGCGTGGACAGACGGAGCATAGGGCGGCCTTTCGGGGTGCGGGGGCGCGGTGCCGGCGATGGCGTGCGCGTGCCCATCGTACTGGGCGCTGGGGCAGGAACGCCCGCTCGGTAGGCTGGCGGCATGCATCGACCGGACGGCCCCGCCGGTGCGGGGTCCGCGCGCACGGGGCAGGAGCCGGCCCCGCGCCCTCGCTCTGCCTCGCGCCGGCAGCTGCTGCGCGGCGCGGGTGCGGTCGCGGGCCTCGGCGTGATCGGCACCGGCGCGATCGCCGCACGGCGGATGCTGCCGGACGAAGTCGACCCCCGCACCGTGATCCCGCTGTGGTCCGGGACCGTCGCCCGTACCGTGACGGGCGGGCGGACGCTCGTAGGCGGCCGCGCCGCCGAGCTCGCGCTCACACCCGGCACGCGTCTCACCGCCGCACTGCCCGCCCGCTCCCCCGCCCGCGAACGGGCCGCCGCCTTCACCGCGACGGCCGCGCCCTGGCGGGAGCGCCTCGCCGCTGGGTTGGCGGCGGTGGGCGAGGGGACCGACGGGTCAGCTGACGTCCTTCTGGATCTCGCCGACTCCGCCCTCGCGGACCTCTGGGTGCTCAGCGATGACCTGCCTGCCCCGGTCGCCGGCTGGCCTCAGCCCTGGCGGTACGTGTGGCCTCGCGATGCGGCGTTCTGCGCGGTCGCGCTCGCCCGCCTCGGCGCGGTCGAGCAGGCCACCTCGGTCCTTGCGCATCTGGGTGAGGTGCAGGCGGCTGACGGCTGGTTCGAGGCCCGCTACGTGCCCGGCACGGATCGCGCCCCGGACCGTCGGTCCCGTCAGTTCGACGGGACCGGGCTGCTGCTGTGGGCGTGCGCCGAGACCGTCGACGCGGCGAACGCTGCCAGCGGCACCGACGCGGACGCGATCACGGACCGGCTCGCACCGCTGATCACCACCTCCCTCGGTGCCCTGCACCACGCGACCTCCGGCGGGACCTCGCTACCGCCGGTCTCCCCCGACTACTGGGAGGTGGCCGAGGACGCGGTGACGCTCTGGCTCATGGCCTCCACGCTCGCCGGAATGCGCGCCGGGGCAGAGCTCACCGGCGACGCCGTGGCGGCGACGGCGGCGGAGACCTTCACCGCGCTGCTCGCGGGCACTTTCGGGGCGGGCGGCTGGCAGC
>DAHVRS010000040.1 GCA_027322375.1 Brachybacterium sp.
GGTCGACCGGACGATCGACCGGACCGTCGCCACCTGCACCATGCGGACCGCCGTCACCATGAGGACGCCGGACAGCGCCGCGAGCGGGATCGCCCCGACGGGGCCCGCAGCGACGAGCACGATCGCCAGCAGCACGAGGGCGTGGACGACGACGGACACACGCGTGCGGCCGCCGGCGCGCACGTTCACCGCCGTGCGTGCGATCGCACCCGTGGCAGGCATTCCGCCGAAGAAGCCGGAACCGATGGATGCGAGGCCCTGTCCCACGAGCTCGCGGTCGGGGTCGTAGGGCCCGGTGTCCGCCAGGCCCGCAGCGACACGGGCGGACAGCAGCGACTCGATCGCGGCCAGCGCTGCCACGGTCAGCGCGGGCAGCAGCAGGGTGCTCACGAGTGCGGGATCCATCGCGGGCAGGGAGGGAGCGGGCAGCGAATGCGGCAGAGCCCCGATCCGTGCGAGCGGCGTGGGCACGATGACGCACAGCAGCGTCACGACGATGATGCCCACGAGGGATCCTGGGATCGCCGCGTGGAGACGCGGCGCCAGCACCATGATGAGCGCGACGAGCACCGCGGCCCCCACCGCCCACGGCACGTACGACCAGTCAGCGGCCATGAGCGCTTGGCCAGCGGCGACGATCGCGTTCGAGCTGTGCTCTCCCGGCTCGATCGTCACACCCGAGAAGAGCGCCGGCACCTGCTGCATGAAGATGATGACCGCGATCCCCAGCGTGAAGCCCTCGATGACCGGCCACGGGATGAAGGACACGGAGCGTCCCAGCCGCAGAGCCCCGGCGATGAGCACCATAAGACCCGCCAGGAGGCTCACCGTCGCAACAGCCGCGACGCCGTGCTGCGCGACGATCGGCAGCAGCACGACGACCATCGCCCCGGTGGGCCCGGAGACCTGCACGTTCGAGCCGCCGAAGACGGCGGCGATGATGCCGGCGACGATCGCGGTGATGAGCCCGGCCTCGGCGCTCACGCCCGAGCTGACACCGAAGCCCAGGGCCAGCGGCAGCGCGACGATGCCCACGGTGACACCGGCGACCAGGTCGGACCGCCAGGTCGACCGCAGCGAGCGGTAGTCGCGCCATGACGGCAGGAGGCGGCGGGCCTCGGCGGCGGCACCGCGCAGGCGGTCGGCGAGACGGGGAGCGGAGGTCTGGGCGGTGTCAGCGGTCATGGGCGGGGATCTCCGGCAGGTCGGCGAAGCTCTCCACCAGGCGGGAGTCGTCCGCGGCCATCTCGCCCAGCAGAGTGCGGGCGACGGCCAGCAGGTCCGCGACCCGCGGGGAGGTGAGGCGGTAGTGCACGAAGCTGCCCCGACGCTCCGAGGCGACGAGGCGGTTCCGGCGCAGCACGCTCAGGTGCTGGGAGACGTGCGAGGCCTCGAGCTCGGTGCCCTCGATGAGTTCGGACACCGTGTGCTCCTGGCCGTCGGCCAGCAGCTCGAGGATGCGGATGCGGTACGGATGCGAGAGCCCGCGGAAGAGACCGGCCTTGATCTCGTAGAGCGGGCGGGAGGACCAAGTG
>DAHVRS010000047.1 GCA_027322375.1 Brachybacterium sp.
GTGCCCAAGCGCCTCGCGATGCAGAACGCACTGGCCATGACGAGGATCGTCGGCCCGCCGCTGAGCGTCTTCGGGCGGCTGATGCGCCCGGTGATCTGGCTGCTGTCCGTCTCGACCAACCTCGTGGTGCGCCTGCTGGGCGGTGACCCGCACGCGAACCGCGAGTCCGTCTCCGCCGAGGAGATCAAGTCGATGGTGCGCTCCTCCGACGCGCTGGACCAGGCCGAGTCCCGCGTGCTGGCGGACGTCTTCGACGCCTCCGAGCGCACCGTGGTGGAGGTCATGCAGCCCCGCCACCAGGTCCACTTCCTCGCCGGCAACCAGACCGTCGCGGACACCCGCCAGGAGATCCGCGACACCGGCTTCTCCCGCTATCCCGTCACCGGTGAGGACGTCGACGATGTGCTCGGCTTCGTCCACGTGCGCGACATGCTCCTGGTCGAGGACCCCGCCTCCACCCGCATGGCCGAGCTGGTGCGCCCCATCGAGCACATCCCCGGCACCGTCCAGGTGCTCTCCGCGCTGAACCAGATGCGCGCCCACGCCGACCAGATCGCCGTGGTCGTGGACGAGTACGGCGGCACCGACGGGATCGTCACCCTCGAGGACCTGCTCGAGGAGCTCGTGGGCGAGATCTACGACGAGTTCGACGCCGAGTCCTGGCCCGCGCCCGGGGGCCTGGACAGCATCCTCGCGGCCGACGGCACCTTCGAGGGCGGGCTCATCCTCCAGGAGTTCGAGGCCGGCACCGGCGTGGCCCTGCCTGACACCGGCGGCTACGAGACCGTGGGCGGCTTCCTCATGGCGCAGCTGGGCCGCATCCCCGACGCCGGGGACAGCGTCACGATCGACGGCGGCGTGCTCGAGGTCGTCGAGGTCGACGAGCGGCGCGTGAAGACCATCCGCTTCCTGCCGGTGGCGGCCGCGGATGAGGAGGCGCCGGCCGACGAGGAGACCCCGTCGGCCTGACGTCCCAGCTGGACGCTCGACCGGCAGGGTGCTCTGAGAGTGCCGGGCCGACGATGGACGTCTCGTCGACACGTCCGAAGGTGAGCGCTGCGTTGCTCATGCCGACCATGTATCCGTCGGTGATGGCTGCTCTTCGTCGGAGTGCGACGCCGACTGCCGGTTCGCTGGCTCGCGCGGTGCTGGCAACATCCGCCTCGGGGCGGGAGGGGCTTCCGACGGCGGAGGCGACACGAGCGCCGACATGGCGGGCGACGGTCTGCACGTCGATGATGAGGCCGGTCAAGAGGGCGGTCAGGGGTGAAAGCGCTCCACATGATCCTGGACGGTCAGCCTGTCGGACGCCTCGAACGAGACGCTCACGGAACGACCAGGGTCACCGCCTTCCGTGGCACCGGGCTTCCGCGGGACTCCCTCGCCTTCCCTCCGAGCGAGACGCCGGTGTCTCCGCGGGCACGAGGGCCTATCTGGCGGGGATCCTGCCGGACACGCGGGAAGTCCGTGAAGCGATGGCGGGGCGGCTCGGCGTGTCATCGGAGAGCCAGTTCTCGCTGCTGGGGGAGATGGGGGCGGACTTCCCGGGAGCGATCCAGTTCCTCAGCGACGAGCAGTGGGAGAACTATGGTTCGGACGACGGTGAGCTCGTGCCGGTCGACGATGCCCAGATCGCGGCTCGACTGAGAGGGCTCCGAGAGGGCCGCCAGGACTGGGGTGAGGGAGGCGAGCACTGGTCACTCGGCGGGGCGCAGAAGAAGTTCGCTCTGCGCCGGCTCCGGACGCGCATGCGAAGAACCACTCGGTCTTTCTCGATCCGACCGGCGTGGCGGACCTCGCCCCGCTGTATGACGTCTCCACTGGGCTCGGCTACTCCGATGCTGATCGACTGGCGATGGGATTCGG